>JBGTNB010000335.1:0-1805 GCA_041743285.1 Gemmatimonadaceae bacterium | reverse complement strand
GTCGGGGCGATCGCGAGTACAGATTACGACGCTGACGGGCGGCATCCTTTCCGTTTCCGCGGCTGCCTGACGTGCTTGCACGGCACTTCTGGCAAGTGCCGGCGCGGTGTCGGTGAGGGCAAGAGCGATCGCCTCACGCGTCACCGTGCCCTCGCGCGCTTCGATCATCATCCAGGCGATGGGGATCGAGCCAGCGTGAAGTAGCACTCGTACCCATGTGACTTCGGCGGCAACGCGTATCGGAACCAACGCCTGGTTGATGTCGTATTCGTACACGACGATGGGCGGGCACCTGCCTGACGACGCTGGCTGCGCGGTCACGAGTCGAAGAGGCGCACAAACGCGTCGAAGGCGTGGTCGGCAGAAACCTCCAGGCGCGGCAGCGCGAGCATTGCATCGGCCGCGCTCGCCGCGCCTGTGCGGCAGGTGAACCCTGTTGCATAACCACAAGCGGCGGCGAAATGATGCACCACCGCGTCTTCACCGCCCCAGGGGTACGACACGCAGTCGGCGGCGATCCCCAATCGCTCGGCGAGCTCCGCCCGCGAGCGCGCCAGCTCCTCCACCATCTCCGCTGCCGTGCACGAGGTGAGCCGGGGGTGCGATACGGTGTGCGAGCCAATCCGAACTCCCTCGCCAACGAGGTCCTCCAGTGCCGGCCAGTCGAGCAATGTCTCATTGCGTCCGTCGGGATCCCACGCGTTGGTCCTGCCCACATGCCCAGTGACGACGAACAGAATTGCCTGGAATCCATAGCGCTGAAGGAGTGGCCACGCGGTGGAGCCGAAGTTTTCGTACGCATCGTCGAAGGTGAGCATGATACGCCGTCCTGACAGTGGACGCCGCGCCGCCACCGCCGCGCTCCATTCGTCAGGCGCAGCGGACTGGAAACCGGCATCTCGCAGGTACGCGAGCTGAGCTTCGAAGTTTTCCGGGTGTACTGCATAGCGCTTTCGCTCCGGTGCCGCCTCCGACGCAATCCGGTGATACATCAGAATAGGCAGACGCGATGTGCTGACGGGTGGCGGGGGCGCCATAACGCTTTCCGAGCCCTCCCAGCGAATACCCGCGGCTGTCGGACCCTCCGGAAGAACGCTGTTCGGCACTAACTCGATGACGGGCTCATCTGGCTTCGAGTAACCGTCGGCCAGGCGGCGGAAGCGCTGGATGCGGTAGAGAGGCGTACGGATCTCGTGCTCCAGCACTATGCCCGGCACCGTCTGGAAGGTCTCACCGATGGTCTTGGCCCCATACGGCAGGCCCCAATCGAATCCGGTATCGGCGGGCGAGTCGTTGAGTACGTGAGCGTGAGCCATAACGAGCACTCCACCCGCGGCGAGCGCCGCGGCGAGATGTCCGGCGACTTTCGCCAGCGCGCTCTGATCACCCATGTAATACAGCACCTCGCTGCAGACGACGAGATCGCAATCGCCAGGCAGGGAGTCGCTCGACAGATCGAGCCGGCGGGTGACGACGTTGCCGATTCCGGCCGATGCACACCGGGATTCGACGCGCGCCAGCGCGATCTCGGAGACGTCAGCGGCAATCACTTCGTCGGAGAGCGCGGCCAGTCGCACGGTGAAGTGGCCTTCGGCGCAGCCGGCTTCCAGCGACCGCCGAAATCGACCGTTACCGATCAGCGAGAGCGTCTGGTCGTATTTCCGCCGCTCGTAAGGTGCCTCGTACCTCCACGGGTCGGCGCCCGATGCGAATAGCCGTTCGAAGTGGTGGCGGCCGAATGCGGGCGCGTCGGCGGGAGTGGCGAGCGAAGTTGCGGAAGCGCGAGGCGGTGCCGCGGCGGTTAC
>JBGTNB010000334.1:0-1870 GCA_041743285.1 Gemmatimonadaceae bacterium | reverse complement strand
CGTGGCAGCTCTCTTCCTCGCGCTCACCGAGCATCGCTATTCGGCGATCCTGCTACTCGTCGCGACTGCTGGTGGACAGCTGCTCAGTACGGTCCTAAAGATGTTGTACGACCGGCCGCGCCCCAGCATTATCGAACCGCTCACACACACGGCGAGCACCTCCTTTCCCTCCGGGCATGCCATGAGCGCGGTCGTCGTCTACGGCACCGTGGCGTATCTGGCGGCCCGGCTGCAAAAAAAGCGATGGCAGCGCTGGGTTACGATGCTTTCCGCTGCAGTCATCATCGTGGCAATAGCAGCAAGCCGGGTTTACCTGGGAGTGCATTATCCCTCGGACGTGCTCGCCGGAACGATTGTCGGCGCGGCGTGGGCGGCCTTCTGCATGTCGGGGCTCGAGGCGGTGCGCGTTTTCGCGGCCCGCTTTAAACCATCCGAGCTCGAGCACGAACGCGATCTCGACAAAGGCGAACGGGCGGCGGCCGGACTTTCGACGTGACCCCTCCCGCCGGTCACTCTCCCATATACCGTTCTCCAAAATGGCGGCTTGTCGCGCTCGGGTTTGCACTCAGCATCCTGACGGCCGTCGTACTGGCCGAACTGCTCAAGGCGGGCGGAGACTGGAACGGTGGATTGCCATGGGAGCAGGCTTTCATGCGATCCATTCCGGCGACGATGCCGACTGCGCTCGACTGGATCTTTTTGACGCTTCCATGGCTCAGCTCGAATACGATCGTTCTTCCGCTGGTACTGGCGGGATGTCTATGGCTCTGGCGCGCTCGCGGTAGACCGGACCTTGCGGTTCATATCCTGTCGGTGGATCTGGGGACTTTCATCCTCACCCCGCTGCTCAAGACCCTATACGACCGACCGCGCCCCGATCTGTGGGAGCATCGGGGACAGTACGCCTGGTCGTCGTTCCCCAGCGGACACGCAATGATCGGCGTCGCGGTTTTCGCGACTATTGCCGTGATCGCCTACCGGGAGCACGGTAAGCTGTGGCCGGCGGGCGCTTTATTCGTGCTCCTCCTCGTAAGCCTGTGGTCCCGGCTGTACCTGGGCGTCCACTGGCCTACGGACGTCATAGCCGGCGCCATCATTGGCGCCGTGTGGCTCGGCTTTACTCTCCGCGCTTTCCCCGCGAGAAACCCGAATCGTTGACGATCGCGACGCATTCTCCTACCTTCGTGTCGCCCCAACCGGTCTCATCGGTACCGAGGTTACGGGCCAGGAGAGTACGGCGTCCCTTCCGAGACGAGCAACGGGAGACTCGAGTTGGCATCCACTTTCGATCCGAGCCGAATTCGCCAGATGCTAGTGCGCGCTGCCATTCTCGTGGCGTTCGCAGGCGCACCGGCAGCGGTCGCGGCACAGGCACCGATCGAGTCCCAGAACGGGGCTGCGGCGGGCGTCGCGCCACGCATGAACTTCGGAATATTCGGGGTGTCAGCCACCATCGTTCGGGACTCGTTGGTAAACCTCGCCCGGCAGCAGCTGGGCCGCCGGTATGTGTTGGGAGGCACCACTCCCGACAAGGGCTTCGACTGCAGCGGCCTCATTCGCTACGTGCTCGCCAAGCTCGACATTTCCGTGCCTCGCACGGCGGCACAGCAGGAAGGCATTGGGGCGATCGTTTCAAAGGACACGGCCGTGCTGCGTCCAGGCGATCTCGTGACGTTCGGCCGGGGTAATCGCGCATCGCACATTGGCATCTACGTCGGGGACGGGCGCTTCATACACGCCAGCAGCAAAGCTGGCCGCGTCGTGGAGAGCCAGCTCGTTCGCCCCCCCGCCCGACTGATCAAACCGTGGCGAGGCGCCCGACGTATCCTTGCCGGAGCCGATAGCTCGGCGGCGGAATCCAGCGGCGGCT
>JBGTNB010000333.1:0-4495 GCA_041743285.1 Gemmatimonadaceae bacterium | reverse complement strand
GCGCAGCAGATGATGTTCTTCGTCTTGCGCCGAAAGATCCAGGGCGACCAGGGAGCGGTGTTGCTGCGGGTCGTCGATCCCTTCGAGATGATGAGGTTTCGCGTCCGCACCGGCGACGGGACAGTGATGCAGGTGACGGAGCGAGATCCCCGATCGCGCATGGTGTTCCTCGGCTACCAGTACAACTTCGGCCGTCCGGCGCGCGTGCGGCAGGTGGTTCCGGAGCAGACCGGCGGCGGCAGCATCGGGTTCGGAACGCCATAACGGGCCAGTTAGGATTCAGGGTAATGGACGAGGCGGCGGGGCTGGAATCCCCGTTACGTAAATTGCCCACGGAGACACGTCGCGCTCGGACACCCACTGGAACGGATCGTCATCGTTGCCCAGGGGACGGCGGACCTCGAGGAGCTGAAGTCCGGCGGAGGCGAAAGTCTCTCGGTAGTCCGCATCGGTCCAGAAGATGTCCGTCACGGGACGGCGGTCGGGAACGTCGAGCATGACGATCCCCACGAGATCGCCTGACTTCGCGTTCCGATTTTCGGGGAAATCGCGCGTCGAGAACGAGAGCCCCTCGTTGACGTAGATCTCGGGCGACGAAGCAAGGATCACGAGCCGGCCGGCCGGCGAGAGACGCGCTGCCAGCTCGGCCACGAGCCGGGTTCGCCGCTCACGACCCGGAATGTTGTCGAACGTGAAGGCGGCGAAGATCAGGTCGAAGCGCCGCGAGCCGAGCGGGCCGAAGTCATCATTCGTCAGGCGAAGGTACGTACCATGCGGATCCCGGGCCGCCGCCTCGGCAAGCATCGCCTCGGAGATGTCGACACCGACCACGTCGAAGCCCTGACTGCGGAGGAATCGGGTCGACCGTCCGGCACCGCAGCCGAAATCCAGCGCGCGGGTGCCGGTGACGTGCGTAGCCAGCAGCGGGGGAATGTCCCGGAACGCGAGATAGTAGGTACCCGGAAACTCGAGCTCAGCGTAGGCGCGAGCCCGATCGGGGTCTTCGTATACGTTCGTGAACGGCTTCATCATTCATTCGAATCGGTTGGAGCAAGCCTGCAGTGGTACGATAGTTTGGTCAACCGGCCGTGACGTGCGGCGACGGGGCGACGCCCGGTCCGAATGATGTCGTGTGACTCGTAAGCTGCCTTGACAGTCCTCTTGGAAACTTGTACAGTATTCCTGTACAGAACTGTCGTCGGTAGTACGCGTGCAAGATCGGCCTATGAGCCCATAGACTCAGGGAGTTGACCATGGGAAACGCGAGCTACAGCCACTTGCGCGATAACCTCGCCGAGGTATGGGACAGGGTGGAGGATACCCAGGAGCCTTTAATCGTGACTCGGCGCGGTCATCAGGATATGGCCATTCTGCCTGCCGACGAGCTCGAAGGTCTTCGCGAGACCGCGTACCTGATGCGTTCACCGAAGAATGCGAAGCGCCTTCTCGAGGCGATCGTTCGTGCTGTGGAAGGTGAAGCTACCACCGTCGAGCCCTCGGCGTTGCGCGACTCCCTGAAGTTATCGCAAGCTGGATAGGCAGGATCTTTCGCATACGTGATCGATGGGAGCGAAGAAGGCCCCGCGGTCTGGTGTCGCCAGGCAACGAGCCTGTCAGCTCGACTCCAATTGCATGGAAGACCTGCGCTGGTGGGTCGACACCAATCGGAAGACGGCGTTGCGCGTTCTGTCTCTCATGGACGCCGTGCTTCGTGACCCGTTCGGCGGAACCGGTAAGCCCGAACCGCTGAAGGGCCTGGCGCCTAATACATGGTCGCGCCGAATCACTGGGGAACATCGGTTAGTGTACGTGGTCTTCGACGATCGCGTGGTCTTCGTGCAGGCGAGATACAACTACTGACTCGTGCATTCGCATCACTTCGACATCGCCGGGGAGAGACCGGGACGCAGCCTTCATCCGACGAGGGAATCGGCCAGCTTCGACGTACGTCCGGGAACTGGCACCCTCGTCAATGCCCATGCGATAGCGGAAGTGTGCCGCATCTGGTCTTTTGATAGCTTATTGGCTATCATTAGCGTATGCGTCCCATACCTATCGGCAACGTCATCCTGGATGCGCGGCGCCGCGCCGGTCTCTCTCAGCGTGAACTGGCGCGGCGTGCGCGTACTGCACAGTCCGTCGTCGCACGCATCGAGTCGGGGACGACCAGCCCCACCTGGGAGACGCTGACGCGCCTGCTCGCCGCGGCGGGGTTCGACCTCAGCGCGACGGTCCGCCCCGCGGACGAGTCGCACATGATGGCAGACGTTTCCAGGATCCTGCGTTTGACCCCCGAGCAACGGCTCCTCGAGCTGCGCAATGCCTCGCGGCTGCTCTCCGCGGCTCGCCGCGTTGGCTGACATCGCTCCGCTCGATCCCGAGCTGCTGATCACGACGCTCGCCAGGCACGGAGTCAAGTACGTGCTGATCGGCGCGGCTGCCGCTCGCCTGCAAGGTTTTCCGCGAATGACGGCAGTTGCAGACATCACACCGGCGCGAGAATCGGAGAACCTGGCCCGGCTGGCGGGAGCGCTTCAGGATCTGAATGCGCGCGTCTACACGGAGTCGGTGCCGGAAGGGCTGCCGTTTGACTGCAGCGCCAGAACGCTCGGGCGTGCGGAGTTTTGGAACCTGACTACTTCGGCAGGCCGCCTGGATGTCGCATTCATGCCGAGCGGAACGGCTGGCTACGACGATCTGGTTAGACGCGCCGTGGCATTCGAAGTGTTCGGCGTCAGGCTGGAAGCGGCCTCGCTCGCCGACATCATTCGCTCCAAGGAGGCGGCGGGCCGTCCGCAGGATCTGCAGGACGTGATCATCCTGCAGCAGATGCTCGGCAGAGGCTCCGACCGCTGAGTCCGCACTTGCATGGCCCCCGCAACCGTTGTTTCGAATGTTTCGACTGTTGCGAATGTTGCGTTTGTTCGTATATTGAGGGGTCCGGCTCCTTCTTAACTAAAGTGCTCAATGACGACAACTCTTGAACTCCCGTCCCCGGAGACTGTCCGCGAGGCGCAGGCGGCTCTTCGGAAACTCGCGCCACTTGGGGCACAGGCCAAGCCAACTTCCGAGGTGCGTGTCCGTGCCGAGGCTGGGCCGGAGGAGGCAGTCGTGCTCCCTCGGCAGGCTTTCGAGTTGTTCCTCGAGGTCCTCGGTCAGCTGGCGAACGGGAACGCCGTCACCATCCTACCGGTCCATGCCGAGCTGACCACGCAGCAGGCGGCGGAACTTCTGAACGTCTCCCGCCCCTACGTCGTGAGCCTGCTCGAGGAGCAGGTCATCCCCTACCGGAAAGTGGGTTCGCATCGGCGCCTACGCGCTGCCGACGTTCTGGCGTACAAGCATAGGGATGAGGCGCGCCGGAAGCAGGTCCTGGACGAACTGACCGCAGACGCGCAGAAGCACGACCTCGGCTACTGATCATTGTGGCGTTCGTCGTACTTTACGACGCGTGCGTGCTCTACCCCGCGCCTATCCGCGACCTGCTGATCAGGATCGCGAATACGGGAATCGTGCGGGTGCGTTGGTCTGAGCGGATTCTCGACGAGTGCTTCCGGAGCATCGTCCGGGATAGGCCCGATCTTGATGCAGCGATGCTTGAGCGCACGCGTCGGCTGATGTGTGAGGCCGTACCCGATTGCCTCGTGACCGGGTATGAGCACCTTGAAGAAGGCCTCGACCTTCCGGATCCCAATGACCGCCACGTGCTCGCGGCGGCGATTCGCGCGAACGCGCAGGCGATCATCACTTTCAACCTGCGTGACTTTCCAGATCACGTGCTGACGCGGTATGACATCGAGGCGAAGCACACGGACGAATTCGTTTTGGATTCGATCGACCTTGCTCCCGCCGCAGTAGTCCAGTGCGTGGCGGACCAGGCGGGCGCTCTGAGAAACCCTCCGGTGCCCGTTCCCGAGTTGCTCGATACGCTACGGCGCCTTGGGCTGGTGCAGGCAGTCGCGCGGCTACGCGAGCTGTTCGGGCCCTGAGCCGCCTGGTATCCACCACTGAGTCCGCGTAGTCCGGCTCGTCCTGGTTCTGCACCGCGTTCGACAAGATCGTCACGCCGCGGGCATGTGGCTCTCGAATCGTTATTCCTCCCGAATCGCGACGTTGATGTCGACCCGCGTCGCCCGCCGCGCCGGTATCAGGCACGCCAGCGCGGCCACGAGGAGCAGCAACAGCACGACGCCCGCGAGCACCCTCGGATCGTGAGGCGATGTCCCGTACAGCAGCGGCCGCACGACTCGGCCGGCTGCGAGCGCGAGGACCGTTCCGATCACGCCTCCGATCGCTACCAGGCTCAAGCCCTCCCGCATGACGAGCGACGACACCTGCCCCGCGCGTGCGCCGAGGGCCATGCGGACGCCGATTTCGCGGGTGCGCTGCCCCACGTCGTAGGAGATCACGCCGTAGATGCCCACGGCGGCGAGCAGCAGCGCGAGCGCGCCGAAGCCGCCTAACATCGCCGCACCGAGCCGGAACGGCAGCATCT
>JBGTNB010000332.1:0-5198 GCA_041743285.1 Gemmatimonadaceae bacterium | reverse complement strand
CTTCGCCGTCGCTGCCCCCACCTCCGCCCTCCGCCCGTGCGACAGTTGCCGCGCCTCCTACGCCGCCTGCGCGTCAGGCAGAACCGCCGGCCCGGCGGGAAGGTGCCCCTGTGTCCGGCAACGTTTCAACGGATCGCTGCCGCTACTGCAGCGGCTCGCTACCGGCTGGGCGGCCGCTTACCTACTGTCCGCACTGCGGCCAGAACCTGACGATTCGGCGCTGCCCTGCGTGCGCCACCGAGCTCGACCTTGCGTGGAAGTTTTGTATCACGTGCGGGCGTTCAGCGTGAAAGCAGGAACCAGAGAATAGGAATCAGGAAATAGGAATTAGGAATTAGGAATTAGGGGTGGTGTGCATCGATTGTATGCGCACGGCGGAATGAATCGGGACGTGGCGACAGACATCGGACGTGTTTGATGACATAGCGAATGCCAGCAGCAACTTTCACAAGATCGACGCACACCAGCACTAATTCCTGTTTCCTGTTTCCTAGTTCCTAATCCTGGTTCTTTAGCAAATGACGAAAACCCCTCGAGCCCGTCCCGCCGACGTCGTTTTTCTCTCGGGCGTGCGGACCCCATTTGGAACGTTCGGCGGAGCATTACGAGACATCTCCGCCGTCGACCTCAGTGTGGTTGCGACGAAGGCAGCGCTCGAACGGTCGCAGGTAGAA
This sequence comes from Gemmatimonadaceae bacterium, assembly GCA_041743285.1. Classification (GTDB taxonomy): domain Bacteria; phylum Gemmatimonadota; class Gemmatimonadetes; order Gemmatimonadales; family Gemmatimonadaceae; genus JALZIF01. The sequence continues at coordinate 4,524 of JBGTNB010000332.1, read as the reverse complement.
GCGAGTGAGATCGACCACGTAATTTTCGGGAACGTCATCCAGAGTACCGCGGACACCGTCTACTTCGCGCGACACGTGGCGCTCAAGTCGGGTTGCCGAATCGAGACGCCGGCACTCACGGTCAACCGGCTGTGCGGATCCGGCTTTCAGGCGGTCATCAACGGAGCGCAGGAAATTCTGCTCGGCGAGGCCGATGTGTGTCTCGTTGGCGGCGGTGAGAGCATGTCCACTGTACCGCACGTCGTGCGCGGCATTCGGTGGGGGGTGCAGCTCGGGAAGAGCCCGCCGCTCGAGGACAGCCTATGGGAAGGACTCACCGATTCCTACGCGTGCATGTCGATGGGCGAGACGGCTGAGAAGCTGGGTGCACAGTACGAACTGGACCGAGGCCGCGTCGACGCCTATGCCTTACGCTCCCAACAGCTCGCCAAGTCCGCATGGGACGACGGCGTGTTCAAGGATGAAGTAGTCCCCGTTCCGGTCAAAAACCCCAAGACGCGGAAAATGGAGGAGCTCACCCGGGATGAGCACATGCGCCCCGATTCCACTGCGGAAGGGCTGGCCAGACTCAAGCCGGTATTTCGCGAAAACGGACTGGTCACAGCTGGCAATGCGTCCGGTATTGGCGATGGCGCCGCTGCGCTGGTGATCTCGAGCGCGGAGTTCGCGGCGCGGAAAGGGCTCACTCCCATGGCACGGCTCATATCGTGGGGGGTAGCTGGTGTAGATCCCACCATCATGGGGATCGGACCGGTGCCGGCTTCGCGAATGGCGCTGGAAAGAGCTGGCATGTCACTCGACGACATGGACCTGATTGAAGTGAACGAAGCATTTGCCGCACAGACAGTCGCCGTGGAAACGGAGTTGGGCATTCCCCGGGAAAAGCTCAATGTTCACGGCGGCGCGATTGCGCTCAGCCACCCGCTCGGCGCTTCGGGCGCCCGCATAACGGCGCACCTGCTGCACGCACTGCAGGCTCGAGGCAAGCGTTACGGACTCGGCTCCGCGTGTATTGGGGGAGGCCAGGGTATAGCCGTAATAGTGGAGGCGTTGAATTGACCAAGAAGCCAGGCCCGCTGCTCGTGCACGAGCTATTCGAGCGGGCTTCCGACGGGCGATCCGGCGCGCCCAGCGCGCTCCAGAAAGGACGCTCGTTGGGCGCCTTGGGTCTGGCGTCTGTTCTGATGGCTTTTTCGCTCGCCTGCGCGTCGGGCGGAGGTTCCGCCACCGAGACATCAGCCGCCGCCGATCCGGGCAATGTCCAGCGCGTGAACTCGCAGTGGCCGATTGCCACGCGAATGCACGTGGATCTCTGGCTGCATGCATTCGCCCTGCTTCAGGCCGACACCACGCTGATTCCCTATTTCGAGCGCGGCTACTCGACCCGGATGGAGGCATTCAAGCGGCGGGCAAACGTGTCGACGCAGCTCGACCTGAACGCCGAGCAGCTGCGCGCGCGGATGGCGATCAATCCATCGATCATCAATGCTCAGTTCCTTGCGCTGCAAGCGACCTCGCTCGACAATTTGTTGGGCGCGGCGGAGCTCTTTCTCCGAGCCGACGGCGTTGCCTCGCGCTCGGGTGACCGCGCGACGCAGCTCGCCATCGCCACCTTTGCCCAGTACTTCCCCACCGCGGCGGACCGTGAATGGCTGCGGATGTTCCTGATAGCCGTCCGCGACGAGAACGACCGCTTCTACCGAAGCTACTGGATGGCCCGCCAGCAGGACTTGGCGCCGGTGCTCACCCGCGTCGACTCGTTATGGGAGTCGCACGTCCGTCCGAAGCTCCAGGGCTACCTCGCCAATTCTCGCTCGGGAGCCGGCACGCTGCTGCTCTCACTGCCGCTCAACGGCGAGGGGCGCACGCTCACCGGCACCACGCGCGCCGACAATCTGATCGCCGTCGGCTTCCCTGATTCGCTCTTACAGGTAGACGAAGCCTTCTACGTATTCGCACATGAAGCGATTCTGCGAATTGCCCAGACGGCGGTCGACGACAACACGACACCGGTCGAGAAGCGCGACGGGCTCAACGACCGGTATCTGAGCGCCGCCGCCGTTCGCGGGGGTCTTCTGCTGCTGGAGAAAGCGTTGCCGGAAATGGCGGCGGGCTACATGCGGTATTATCTGATGTCGGCGGGTCGACCGGTTCCCGCCACGAACGTGCGCGGAGCATTCGAACAGACCTTTCCTCTACCGCAACACATTCTCGATGCGTTGGTAAGCCAGTTGGCTTCGGTGATGGGCGGCATATGACCGATCGCCCTGACCCGCCGCCTTCCCCCAAAAAGGCTGGCACGAGCTCCGTCGCGGTCCCACAGCCCGCGTCTCGCATGCTCGACCGTTCGGAGCTCGAGAGAGTGCTGGCGCGAGCCGCCGAGCTGCAGGCGCATAACGCTGACATGGGCGAAGGGGGGCTGTCGGAAGCACAGCTGATGGAGATCGGCCGCGACGTTGGGATCTCGCCGCAGCACCTTCGGCAGGCTCTAGCTGAAGAGCGCGGCCGGCTGGCGCTTCAGCGCGACGAGAGCTTCGAGGGACGCGTCGCCGGGCCGGCACAGGCCGTGGCTACGCGCACCGTATCCGGAACGCCTGAGGGAATAATGGCCGCGCTTCTCTCATGGATGGACAATGAGGAGTGCTTGCAGGTAAAGCGGCGGTTCCCCGATCGCTCCACCTGGGAACCGCGCCGCGACTTTGTCGGCAGCATCAAGCGCGGGTTGAACATCGGTGGGCGTGGCTATGCGCTCACCAAAGCTACCGAGGTCGGTGCAACGGTCGTTCCGGTGGATGCAGGCCGGGTCCTGGTGCAGCTCAATGCCGATCTGGGGCCGGCGCGTCGAGCTCGCGTAGTAGGCGGCGGTGTGACCGCGGCCGGTGGAATGCTCGCCGGCGTTTCTCCGCTGGTGATCGGCGCGGCCCTGATTCCCGATCCCTCGTTGGCGTTCTTTGCCCTGTCCGGTGCCATTGCCACGGCGGGGACGTTAGGCGGCGTGATGGGAGGACTCGGCATCGCGCGAACGCACCGGTCGGCGGTGACTCGCACTCAGCTCGCGCTGGAGCAGATCCTCGATCATCTGCAGCATTCCTCCGGGGAAGCGGGCCGCGGCAAGCTACCAGGGGTACTGGACGCGGCAGAACGGCTGGTTCGCGGCACTGTATCGGAAATCCAAACGAGATCCACATGGCCGCGATCCAAGCCGTAGGAGTGCTGGGAGCTGGGTTGATGGGAAGCGGGATCGCCCAGGTGGCCGCGCAGATGGGGTTCGACACCCGCGTACGCGAAGTCACGCATGAGCTGTGCGATCGCGGACGCGAGGGTGTCGAGAAGCAGCTGAGCCGGGCGGTCGAGAAGGGGAAGGTGACCGCCGATCAGCGTAATGAAACGATGGGCCGGCTCCGATTCGTCACGGACATCGAGACTCTTCGCGACTGCGACATCGTCATCGAAGCGGTTACCGAGGATCTCGAAGTGAAGAATGCCCTCTGGCGAGAACTCGATGCGCTTTGCCAGCCGCACACTGTTTTCGCCTCGAACACCTCGAGCCTGACGATCGCCGCGATGGCCGCCGCGACCTCGCGTCCTGACCGGATGCTGGGGCTGCACTTCTTCAATCCGGTTCCCGTGATGAAGCTGGTGGAGGTCGTCCGCACCGTAACGACGAGCGATGAGGCGTTCCAGACCGTCTTCCAGTTCGCCAAGAAGCTCGGCAAGGAGCCTATCGCGGCGAAGGACAGTTCCGGCTTCGTGGTCAATCTGCTGCTCATCCCCTACCTCCTCGATGCCATTACGGCGCTCGAGCGCGGCGTCGCTTCGATCGAGGACATCGACAAGGGTATGCAGCTGGGCACCGGCCATCCGATGGGTCCGTTCACCCTGCTGGATTTCGTCGGGCTGGACACGACGTACAAGATCGCCGAAATCATGTTCGATGAATATCGGGAGAAGCGCTACGCTCCCCCGCCGCTACTCCGTCGCATGGTGCTTGCGGGGATGTACGGCCGAAAGTCGGGCAAGGGCTTCTACGACTATTCGGCCGATCCGCCGCGGGTGAGCGCACTGGGACTTTGACTGCCGAGGGACTAGGGGCCAGCGGCCAGGGGCCAGGGATTGGGGACCAGAGATCAGGGGCCAGGGAATCATGAATCGGTTTTTCGCAACTCGCACTTCGCATCTCGTGTCCCCTTTCGTAATTCGCAATTCGCAATTCGTAGCGCTCTCCGCGCTCTCCGCCATCATCTTCGCCTCCTGCGTCAAGCCGCGTGACATTTTCGCGCCGGTGCCTGGCGCCGTGCAGGTCATACTTCCCGACACATCGATCAACCCGGTTCTGGATGCCGCAGTGAAGGCGATCACTGATCGCGGACTCAACGTGAGGCAGGTGGATCGCGAGCACGGCATAGTCGAGTCGGACTTCTTCGACCTCTCTGCCATACGCAGCGACATCGATGCGGGAACCTCGGTTGGAATCGAACGGACGATTCGCATCCGGTTCCGCGTGATCCCGAGCTTCGGCGCTCT
>JBGTNB010000331.1:0-13080 GCA_041743285.1 Gemmatimonadaceae bacterium | reverse complement strand
GCCGGAGGCGGGAAGCGCGACGCGGGAAGCGGGAGGCTCGTTGCGGGCTACGGGAGGCGCGATGCGCGATTCGGGAGTGGAGTCCTCCTCCGTCTCCCCGCGTCCCGCGTCCCGCGTCGCGCGCCCCGCTTCCCTCGACCTCAATCTCCTGACAGAGCGATGGGATGACGTCGTCGCCGCGGCGCGCGAAGCCCGTCCATTCCTCGGCACGGCGTTGGGCCGCACCAGTCCGAGCGCCGTCAACGCACGCGGCGAGGTGATGCTTTCACTCGAAAGGCCTGACGAGATCGCCGAGCAGGCGATCATCAACGGCGCTGATGAAGTAGCGCGTGCGATCGCACTCTACTGCGATGGCGTTACCCGCGTTCGCCTTATTCCTGCATCGGGCACGGCTGGGGAACGCACCGCCACCTCCCGGAGATACACCGCCGAGGAGGTACGCACCGAGCGTATCGCCAATTTGCGGCGGCGCGATCCCACTCTGTCGGCGGCGATGGACGCACTGGATCTCGAGCTCATCGAATAGCGGCAGACTGCGCTTGCGAGCGCAAAGCGCGCATACGGAGTTTGCGACTCTCTTTCACTGATCGCGAAGAATGGAACGCATGGGCGACATGATGAAAATCTTGCAGCAGGCGCAGGAGATGCAGTCTCGCCTGCAGCAGATACAGGATGGGCTGGAGAATCAGTCGGTATCCGCTGCCAGCGGCGGAGGCATGGTCACAGCTACCGTCGACGGAAAGGGCCACGTTCGCGGCATCAAGATCGATCCGGCGGTGGTGGATCCGGCCGACGTCGAGATGCTGGAGGATCTGGTGATCGCGGCGGTCGGCGAGGCTCAGAAAAAGGCGCAGGAGATGGCGCAGGAGCAGATGCAGCAGCTCACCGGAGGGCTGCAGCTGCCGTTCAAGCTCCCGTTCTAGATGTCGGCGATAGATGAGCTCGCAACAGAGCTCTCCAGGCTTCCGGGGATTGGGCGCAAGACTGCCTTACGCCTCACCTTTCATTTGATCAAGCAGCCGGCGGAGCAAAGCCGGCGTCTGGCCGCTGCGTTGGTCGGGGTCTCGGAGCGGGTGCGCCGGTGCACGGTATGCGCAAATCTCACCGAGCAAAATCCCTGCGTAGTCTGCAGCGACCCTCGGCGCGACCGGAGCGTCGTGTGCGTGGTGGAAGAGGCGAGCGACATCGGGGCAATCGAGCGGACGGGCGAATTCCGCGGGCTCTACCATGTTCTCGGCGGGCGCCTATCACCGCTGGATGGCATTGGACCCGAAGACCTGACGGTCGATCTGCTGGTCTCGCGGATCAAGGATGGAGGCATACGCGAGGTAATCGTGGCGACCAATCCGAGTATGGAGGGGGAGGCGACAGCTATCTACCTTCACCGCCAACTCGGAACGAACGGAACGGTTGTTTCGCGGATAGCTCGGGGAATTCCGGTGGGCGGGGATCTGGAATACGCGGATGGGGTGACAATCGCGCAGGCATTGAGCGCGCGCCGGGAGATGTGAATGCGGCGGAACACGGCATTGGTGACGAGCTTTGCGTTTGTTGGTGGCGTGGCGGTGGGGTTGATCGTCTGGAGTGGACAGACGCGAAGTGCACGCCGCCACCTCTTCAGCCGGAATCGGTGGCGTCGCCTCGCCGCATTGGGGCACCTGCGGGGACAGCGCACGCTGTCGACCGTCCACCTGCTCCGCGACTATGTCGCGTGGGAGGCGGAACAGGGGCTCAGGCGGCGAGGCTCCACGATTCTGCGCCAGATGGAAGAGGCGCTCGGATAGCACCGGACCCGCCACATGACCGTTGGAGCAGGCAGTTGGTCGTTCACGCAGGATGACCACGCCGTCATAACCCGCACGCTGAACAAGTTCCTCGCCGAGTCGAACGCGCGGTGCGCGCTTCTCGTCGACCGCGCCGGTCAGCTCGTGACGACCGTGGGTGAGCAACCCCGCTTCGATGCGACGACGTTCGCCACGCTCACCGCGGCGGACTTCAGTGCAAACGACCAGCTTGCCAAGCTCGTGGGGGAAACCGAGTTCAGTGCGCTGGTGCACCGCGGCGAACAGGAATCGATGTATCTGGCAGACATCGTGCGTCGCGTCATCCTGGTGGTTCTGTTCGACACACGCACGACGGAAGGGCTGGTTCGGCTCCGGGCGAAGCAGACGGTAGAGGAACTGGCACGCGTATTCACCGAACTATTCGATCGCTCTCGTCAGGTGCAGCCGCCCGAAGCGGGGACCGGGATGTTTGCCGGCCTCGATGACGAAATAGACCGGCTCTTTCAGTAAGTGGTGGCGTCATGTCGATGATCAACTACGCTTCGCGCGAGATCAACTGCAAAATCGTGTACTACGGCCCGGGACTGGGCGGCAAGACCACCAACCTCGAGCACGTATACGCGAAGGTCGCCCCGGAATCTCGCGGCAAGCTGATATCGCTGGCAACGGAAACGGAACGCACGCTGTTCTTCGATTTTCTGCCGGTTGACCTGGGAACGATCCGAGGGTTCAAGACGCGGTTTCATCTGTACACGGTTCCCGGTCAGGTCTACTACAACGCCAGTCGCAAGCTCATTCTGAAGGGCGTGGACGGTATAGTTTTCGTGGCGGATTCGCAGATGGACCGCATGGAAGCGAACCAGGAGTCGATGCAGAACCTGTACGACAACATGCAGGAGTATGGGTACGACTTGACCCAAATGCCGTTCGTGATCCAGTTCAACAAGCGCGACCTGCCGAACGCCGCACCGATCGACGAGCTCCAGGCGGCGTTGAATCCAGGGTGGGAGGTGACGGAGCCTGCACGCCAGCGTCACACGCCCGATCCGACGAGCCCGAGCGAAAGCCTTGTATTGCAGCTGACGACGGGGGAGTGGGTTGAGCGGGCGCCGTCGTTGGAGGCGGTGGCCGTGACCGGAGACGGGGTGTTCGATACCTTGAGGACGGTCAGTAAGCTCGTTCTCAAGAGTCTTTCCTAGCGGACGGCGCCCAGGCGCGCTGTTCGCGCGCGCGCCATGACATCGCTTCGGGGGACGGGTGAATCTCGCCAACACACTGACGGTCGGCCGTATACTGGTGGCTCCGCTGGTCGCTTGGTTCCCGTTCTCGCCTTCGTGGAGCGTTAGGCTCGCCGGCTTTGTGCTCTTCCTGGTGGCGGCCATCACCGACTATTGGGATGGAAAGATTGCCCGGTCGCAGGACATCGTCACCGACCTCGGCAAACTGCTCGACCCGCTCGCCGACAAGCTGCTCCTCCTCGCGACGCTGATTCCGATCTACCTGCTGCAGCGGGCTCACTCGCCGCCATCGCTGAACGGGGACTTCGACTTCATAACGCCATTCGGGAGCTTCGGGCTTCCGCTCTGGGCGCTGCTCGTCGTGCTCGGGCGCGAGTTGCTGATGACAATCTTCCGTCAGTTGGCCAGCCGGAAGGGCGTGATCATTGCCGCCATTGGTCCGGCGAAATGGAAGACGGGATTTCAGTGGACCTGGGTCGGCAGCGCGTTCTTCTGGTTTGCCGCGTTGAGCGCCGCCGTTCAGTATGGCTGGCTGGGCAACCGGGTGTGGCAGGCGTTCGCCCTGTTCAACGGGGTGGTGGGCACCCTGTCGATGTGGGGCGCGATAGCGCTCACCATCTACTCGCTGTGGCTCTATCTGCGGCGGTACGGAAGCGTGCTCCTCGGGGAAATGCCGGCGCCAGAACGCGAATGATGCCGCGCCGTTAGGCAGCATGAACGTCGAACTGGTCACCATCGGCGACGAGCTGCTCCTCGGTTTCGTGATCGACACGAACGCCGCGCACATCGCGCGAACGCTCGCCGATGCCGGGATACTCGTCGTGCAGCGGGCAACTGTCGCCGACGATCCGGCGGCCATCGTTAGTGCCTTGCGCGGCGCGCTGGATCGCACCGGCGGCGTGCTCACCACCGGCGGACTCGGACCCACAAGCGACGACCTGACGATCCCATCAGTTGCTCAGTTGCTCGGTCGCCGGCTCGAGCTGAACGAAGCGGTGCTGGCTGGGATCGAGGAGCGATTCCGATCCTATGGATACGCGACGATGCCTGTCGGCAATCGCCAGCAGGCGATGCTGCCGGAGGGCGCCCGCGTCCTGGAGAATCATCACGGATCCGCCCCAGGGATTTTCGTCGAGGACGAGCGCGGACGCTGGGTGGCGACGCTGCCGGGGGTTCCGCGAGAGATGCGAGGGATGCTCGGCGATACGTTGATGCCGCTTCTGATCGAACGAATGGAGCGATCGGGGACGCCGGCGACTGTGGTGCGCTCCAGGACGCTGCGCACGACCGGCATCGGCGAATCGGCGTTGGCCGAGGCGTTAGGCGACCTGGCTAAGGGGTTTGCCGGGCTGCCGCTGGCATACAATCCCAAGTGGCAGGGAACCGACCTCCGATTGACGGTCGCCGGGTGCTCGCCGGCGGAGGCCGATGCGCGGCTCGACGAGGCTGCCGGCCGGCTCCTCGAACTGTGCGGCCGATACGTCTACGGCGAGGGCGAAGACGACCTCGCCGCGGTGGTGCTCGAGAGCTTGCGGCGGCGGGGATCGCGGCTCGCGACGGCCGAGTCATGCACCGGCGGGTTGCTCGGCGCACGAATTACGGCTATCCCGGGATCGAGCGACGTTTACGCGGGCGGGATCGTGGCCTACGAGAACACGGTGAAGATACGCGACCTGGGCGTGCCTGACGAGCTGATCGCCTCGCAGGGCGCCGTCAGCGAAGCAGTTGCCCGCGCCATGGCGGAGGGTGTATGCCGCCGGTTCGGCACGGAGGTTGGTGTGAGCATAACGGGTGTAGCCGGCCCCGGCGGCGGCACCGAGGAGAAGCCCGTCGGAACCGTTTGGATCGCCGTGGTGCTCAATGGCGAGGTGACGGCGTTGGGCCGCAAGTTCGTCGGCGACCGGGAAGAAATCCGCCTCCGGGCGACGCAGGGGGCGTTGGATCTCATTCGAGCGGGAAGCGGGAGGCGGGACGCGGGACGCGGGAATAGGGAATAGGGAATAGGGAACGTCAGAAAGCGGGAAATGGGAAATGGGAAAGGGGAAATGGGGCTCCCGCGCCGGCGATTCGTAAATGCCGACCTTTCGTTTCCCGTTTCCCGTTTCCCGTTTCCCGTTTCCCGTTTCCCGCTTCCCGCTTCCCGCTTCCCGCGTCCGTCAGGGAACCGGGCGTCGCGCCTCGACAGGTCTCCAGTCCACCTCTGGCGACCGATAGAAGTTGATCCCTAACGCTTCGAGCCGCGGTGTGTGTGCGCTCAGGCGCCGCCTGAAGCCATCCCATCCGCGCGCCTCACGCGGCGACCATCCCAGTTCGGAAATCGCAATCAAGCGCGGGAACGCCAGGTATTCGTATTCGGAGCGGTTCTCCACCGTCTCCGACCATAACGGCCCTTCCACGCCCAGGATGGCGTCGTTGCCAACGGAGGGGATGAAGGTGGATGGTTCCCACTCGTATGCGCTCCGTAGCGGGATTATCGCCGCCCACGTCAGGCCGAGCGCGGTGCTGCTGTCGTACTTCATGTCGAGATACACGCGGGTCGACGGTGACAGGATTACCTTGCCACCACGCGCCACGTGCAAATGTGCCTCGTCCTTTTTCCAATGCTGGAGAATGGTGCCTGACGCGAGCGATGCCGGCGCGATCTCGCCCCACCCGATCATGCGCTTGCCATGTCCGGCGACAATTTTCTCGACGCGCTCGACGAACCGCCGGTACTGCTCAACGGTCAGGCGCTCCACTTCATCGCCGCCGATGTGAAAGTAAGGGGTGGGAATCAGTGCCCCGATCTCTCGCACCACGTCGCTCACGAACTCGTACACTGTGTCGCGGCTCACGCACAGAGTGCTGAATCCCACCCGGGTGCCCGTGTAAAGTGGCGGAGCCTTGTCGTCGCAGTTGAGCTCCGGGTACGAGGAAAGGGCGGCGTTCGTGTGCCCCGGCATGTCGATCTCCGGCACGATCGTCACGTAATGCGCCGTCGCGTACGCTACGATGTCGGCAAATTCCTCCTGCGTGTAGAATCCGCCTTCGCCGCCGCCCACCTCCGTCTGCCCGCCATGGCGCGTCAGGTTGGGCCACGACTTTATCTCGATGCGCCAACCCTGATCATCCGACAGGTGCAGATGCAGGCGGTTCATCTTGTAGAGAGCCAAATAGTCGATGAACCGCTTGACATCGTGAGGTGGCAGAAAGTGGCGGGAGACATCGAGCATCATGCCGCGCCACTCATAACGAGGTGCGTCCTCCACCTGCGCACCGGCGATGTACAGTCCGCGCCGCAGAGCCGCTCCGTGCTCAACCGACGCCGGCATTAGTTGCCGGATTGTCTGAACGCCGTAGAAGAGGCCCGCCGGCTCGGCGGCAGTCACCGTGACGCGCTCGGGCGTCACGGACAGCTCGTAACCTTCGGCGCCCAATGACGTACGATTGGCCAGTCGAAGGTGGACGCTTCCCGTCGGTGCGCGCTCGCCAGCGGCGAGCCTTCTGGCGGTCGTTCGAGCGGTCACACCGAGCATGTCGGTCAGCACGCTGCCAATGCGCTCAACCTCGGCCGGGGCGGCCTGGTCGATCACGACGGTGGTTTGAGCCTCGATCGGGAACCGCGTGGCCGAGACCAAACGAACCGATCGAGGAGCGGGAATGATCGAGTGGGTCGTTTGTTGGCGAGTGGCGGCCTGCGCGTCGAGGCGCGTGATCATGCCCAGTATTGCGACGGCCATTGCGGTGAGAAGGGTAACGCTCACCCGCCGCGGCGTCCGGAGCTCTCGAGGTGACATGCGAACCGTTTGGATCGAGTGATGTGGAACGTCGAGGAATTCCCGGCTGTCGGATAATCTATACCGGACCGGAGATGGCTGTATCGCGACCGCCGACTTTGCCGCCACCGGTTCCGCCACTGTAATACCTCTTGTTGAGCGCCATGCTCCCTTCGAACCGTCTGACTTTCGTTGCAATCCTGGCACTGGGTTGTGCCGTGCGCCCCAGTTCCCCCGCGGCGTCCAGCGCTTCTGCTCCAGCCAACCGAGAGCCAGTCATCGCAACCGACGACTCGATCGTCATCCGGCGCGAAGCCGTGCGAATCTCGGCGAGCGTTCCGCTCGCGGCGACGCTGCTGATTCCGCAGGTCGCCGTTCCCGCACCTGCCGTGGTGATAGTGCACGGCTCCGGATCGAGCGACCGGACGAACGCGTGGACTTCGGCATACGCGGAGGATCTGGCTCGATCCGGTGTGGTCGTACTGTACCCCGACAAGCGCGGTAGCGGCGAGTCCGAGGGCGACTGGCGTACGGCGACTTTCGATGAACTGGCGAGTGATGCGGCGGCCGCTGTTTCACTGCTGCGAGCCCGCCCGGAGGTGGACTCGGCCAGAGTAGGTGCTCTGGGCTTCAGTCAGGGCGGCTATGTCGTGCCCATATTGGCGACCGACCACGAGGAGCTCGCGTTCGCGGCGGTCATATCGGGGGGGACGTTGTCGCTAATGAGCCAGGTACTCGGTGAGATTGAAATGGAGGCCGTCGAGCGCGGCGCTCCGCTCGACTCGGCCGAGCGGGCCAGACTGCGGTGGATTTACGAGAGTATGTTTGAGTTCTCGCGGAGCCGATCCGGCTGGGAATCCTTGCAGACGCAGGCCGACCAGGCGCGCAGCCAGAGCTCTCGCCTGGATTTCGCGCTGCGAACACTCCCCGCCGATTCCACGCATTGGGGTGTCGACTGGATCGCTCGTACGGGCGATTTCGACCCTCTGCCTTACTGGCGGCGCGTTCGGCAGCCGGTCATGATGATTTACGGCGGTCGCGACACACAGCTCAGGCCGCGGCGGAGTATCGAACGTCTGTGGGACGCGGTCGGAGCGGATGCGGCGAACTTCTCGGTTCTCCTGTTTCAGGGAAACGGACACGCTCTGCACCGCGAAGATGTAATCGCCATGCTGGCGGCCTGGATCGAGGCTGGGGGTCGGCCTTGAATTCGGGAATGGGGAATCGGGAACAGGGAATCGGGGTTGGCGAATGGGGAATCGGGCATCGGGAATGGGAAATGGGGAATGGGTAATGGGAATCGCTGATCAACGGAGGTGTTCGTGCACCGCCTGACACTGCTGCTTGCCACCTTTATCGCCATCGCGCCGGCGACGCCCGCGCAACCGATCGATCTCTCGCGCGTGACAATGGTCGATCTGACGCATGCGTTCGACTCGGGCACTCTGTACTGGCCCACGTCGCCGTCGGCGTTCGCGCTCGAGCGGCTCTCCTTTGGTGAGACGGAAGGCGGTTACTTCTATTCCGCTAATGCGTTCTCCGCGCCCGAGCACGGAGGCACACACCTCGACGCGCCGATCCACTTCGGGGCCGGCCGCCTGACGATCGATCGGCTTCCACTCGAACGGCTCATAGCGCCGGCGGTAGTGCTCGACGTCGCCGCGAAGGCGGCCGCCGATCCCGGATATCGCCTGACGCGGCAGGATGTGCTCGACTTCGAGTTGGCGCACGGGCGGATTGCCGCGGGCACGATCGTGCTGCTGCGAACTGGGTGGAGCGAGCGCTGGCCTGACAGAAAGGCGTACCTGGGCGATGACACGCCCGGTGACGCTTCCCGATTGCGCTTTCCAAGCTTTGGTGAGGATGCCGCACGGCTGCTCGTCGAGGATCGTCGAGTCGGCGCTCTCGGGGCCGATGTTGCCTCGATCGACTACGGACAGTCGGCGGATTTCATTGTGCACCGGATTGCCGCCGCACGCGATGTATATGGACTGGAGAACCTGACTAATCTCGAATCCGTGCCTGCCACCGGAGCGACGGTGATCGCACTGCCAATGAAGATCGCCAACGGCTCGGGCGGCCCGGTGCGCGTCGTGGCTCTCGTTCCCCGATAGGATGCGGGGACGCCGGCCATGACGGATCCGAGCCCTCGTCCAGTCTCTACGACCGCGTCCGCATCGCCGTTGCCCGGCTGGGTGGACGTGAATGCCTATCCATTCGCTCCCCGCTCGGTAAGGCTGGCGGGGGGAAGCTCAATGAGCTACCTGGATGAGGGGGAGGGCGAGCCTCTGCTGTTCGTGCACGGCACACCTTCGTGGTCATTCGAGTGGCGGTACGTCATCCGCGCGTTATGCGCGAGCCACCGTTGTGTCGCTCCTGATCTGCTCGGCTTTGGCCTTTCCGACCGCCCGCGAGATTTTGCCTACACTCCCGAGGCGCATGCGCGGGAGATCGACGCGTTCGTCGAAACAATCGGCCTGCGGCGTTTCACGCTCGTCGTCCACGACTTCGGCGGGCCGATCGCGCTGCCGCTGGCGCTCGAGCGAAGAGGAATCGTTCGGCGGGTCGTGGTGCTGAACAGCTGGATGTGGAGCCTGAAGACGGATCCGGCGATCGCGCGAGCGGCTCGGCTGCTCGGGGGCCGTTTCGGCCGCCTGCTGTACGAAACGGTGAACCTGTCGCCGCGTGTGATCATGCCGGCCGCCTATGCTGACAGGAGGAAGCTCACACGGAAGGTTCACGAGCAGTACCTGGCACCGTTTGCGGACAGATGGTCTCGCGGCAACGTTCTGTGGACGTTGGCGCGCTCTCTGCTCGCCTCCAGCGCGCATTACGAGAAGCTGTGGGCCAGACGTGATCGATTGAAGGACGTGCCGGTGCTTCTCATCTGGGGCATGCGTGATCCGGCATTCACCGTCGCCTCGCTCGCGCGCTGGCGTGAGGCGGCCCCCCACGCCCGCGTCGTGGAGCTGCCGGTGGGTCACTGGCCGCAGGAAGAGGCGCCGGAGGACGTGGTGAGGGCATTACGTGAGTTCTTGAAAGAATAGCGCGGCCGATGGGCCTCCGGCCTGGTCTCTGCGCTCTCATCGGATGTGTACCGCCACCGTCTGGGCGTTAGGCGAGCAGCGATCCGGCATTCGCTGAGACTAATCCGCGCCTTGCGGTTGACTAGCCGCTTCGCGCGGTCGTATGATGGACTGATGACCGAGCATGCCGAGCGGATTTCCGTCGAGCCTGCGCCGCAATCTCCCGTACCGGCGCCGCGCAGCTACCGGCAACTTGCTATTGCCCTCACACTGCTGGCATCCGGGCTCGCCATCTGGGTACTCGGACCGGGACGGCCGCCGGCCGAAGGCGGGCACCTCGGCGCCTGGAGCCTGCTGCCGGCGCTGATCACTCTCGTCGTCGTGTTCCTAACGCGGGAGGTGATCGTTTCGCTTCTACTCGGGATTGCCGTAGGGGGGCTGGTCAGCGCCCGTCCCAACATTCTGGAAGCGTTCGTGTTGCCCGCCATTGGCAGCGAGTCGTACGCACTCATTCTGGTCGTTTACCTGTGGGCGCTGGGTGGGCTCATCGGACTCTGGACGCGCACCGGCGGTGCTGAGGAATTCGCGCGGTGGGCAGCCGCTCGGATGGTGCGCGGCCCTCGCTCTGCCATGGTATTCACCTGGCTGATGGGGATGATCTTTCACCAGGGCGGCACCATCTCGACCATTCTCGCCGGCACGACGGTCCGTCCGGTTACCGATGCGCACCGCGTATCGCATGAGGAGCTTACCTACCTCGTCGATTCCACGGCATCGCCGGCGGCAACGGTCATCCCGTTCAACGCGTGGCCGCTCTACGTCGCGGGCCTGGTCGTAGGTACGACCCCGCTGTTCGCTACCGAAGAGGCAGCGGTCGCGTTCTTCTTCTCCGCCATTCCATACAATTTCTACGGCATCTTCGCCGTAGCGAGCACCCTGCTGTTCGCGCTCGGCCTCCTGCCATGGACCGGCGCCAAGATGAGCAAGGCCCGGGAGCGTGCACGCACCACGGGCCAGCTCAACGCGCCTGACGCACAGCCTGTCGCCACGGCGGAGCTGACGATACCAAGGGTACCCGCCGGTTATCGAACGGGACTCGAGGATTTCGCCGTACCCATCCTTACGTTGCTCGGCGTCGCGATCGTTCCCTACTTCCTCACCGGAACCGTGCGCATCGCCGAGGCGTTCGGACTGGCGCTGCTTGCCGCGTTTGGCCTGGCGCTGCTGAAGGGCATGTCGCTCCGCGTGGCGATCAACGGATTCGTCGACGGGTGCAAGGGAGTGACCGTCGGGGCGATCATCCTCGGCCTGGCGGTGACCCTCGGTCTCGTATCACGTGAGTTAGGCACGGCCGGGTTCATCGTCGAGACGGTCAGTGGCGGATTGCCACCGGTGCTCCTCCCCGCGATCCTGCTAGCCGTCTGCATGGCGGTCGCGTTCTCGATCGGCTCCTCGTGGGGCACCTATGCCGTGGTTTTTCCACTCGCCATGCCTCTCGCCTACGCGGTCAATCCCGACCCTTACTACGTCACACTCTGCTTTGGCGCCGTGCTTGGCGGCGCCGTGTTCGGCGATCAATGCTCTCCCATCTCCGACACGACGATTCTGTCCGCATTGGCGTGCGGCGGCGATGTGATGGATCACGTCACCACTCAGCTACCGCTTGCCCTGGTGGCAGCCATTGGCGCCGCAATGATGGCGACGGCGTTTGCCGCGTTTGCGTGAGGTGAGGCATCACGGAAGGCGGGGTCCTCAGACAAGCGGGAAAAGGGAAACGGGAAAAGGGAAACGGAGTGTTCATCACCCGGGGCCGACTCCGTGGCAGGAAAGCAGGTCGCCTCCCACGCAGTACGGCGCAGGGCTCGATATCGATGCCGCGATTTCCCGATTCCCGTTTGCCGATTCTCGTTTCCCTTTTCCCGTTTCCCGTTTCCCGTTCTTCTCGTTCCCCTTTCCCCCAAACTGCGCCTAACCCTCATGTAGTACCGTCATTGGATTCACCCGTCCCGCCCGGCGCGCCGGCCACAAAGTGGCGGCCATGGCCACACCGGCGGTAACGGCGAGCACCGTAACGAAGGTCAGCGGATCGGCGGGCTCGACTCCGTGCAGAAGAGCGGTGAGTGCGCGCGTGAGCATCAGCGCGAGCACTGCGCCTATCACCAAGCCGGCAACCGTCTGTCTGACACCGGTGCGCAAGCTCAGCATGACGAGTTCGCGGGGCGAGGCACCGAGCGCCGCTCGAATTCCCAGCTCATGCCGCCGGGTGGCTACGATCTGCGATACGATTCCGAAGATGCCGATCGCCGAGAGCACCAGTGCCAGCGTGCCGAATAGTCCTAGCAGTCCCATCGTGAACCGCGGTTCGGCAATCGATGCGCCCAGGATCTGATCCATCGTGCGCACCTCGGATATAGGGAGCCGCGGATCCATTTCCCGAATGGCCGCGCGCACGGGATTGATCAGAGCCGATGGATCGCCGCTCGTCCTGATGGCCAGACTCATGTTGCGCATGGTAGGGCCGGGCGAGATGGCGAATTGCCCATGCGTCACGTAAAACTGAGGCTTTACCTCGGTCGTGAGCGCGTTCTGTCGCACGTCGGCGACTATTCCGACGATGGTGGCGAAGGCATCCGTTGGGCCGCCGTTCACCCGTGCGCGGCCACCTAACGCGTCACGGCCTTGGAAATAGCGCTCGGCGAACTCCCGGTTTACGATCATCGTCAACGGACCATCCCTCGTGTCGCGCAGATCGAAGTACCGCCCTGCCACCAGCGGCACACCCATTGCCTCGAAGTAGCCGGGCGTCACTACCTGCCAGTCGCCGGGAGTGCCTTGGCCGGGCGGCGGCGTATATCCCTCTACCGTAAGGCCCCAGTCTCCCATTTCGGCTGCGAGCGGCAGCAGGCGCGCGGCACCGACCTCGGTAACGCCCGGCATTGCCGAAACCCTCCGCTGCAGCTCGTCGTAGAACGCCGAGACTTGCGGCGATTCGGGATACCAGGTCGACGGGGTAGATAGGCGCATCGTCAAAACGCCTTCCGGACGGAAGCCGGCATCGATCGCGAACAGATTCGATACCGACCGGATCATCAACCCCGCGCCGACGACGAGCACCACCGCAAGTGCGACTTCCGTCGCCACGAGCGCCTGACGCCAGCGGAGGCGGTTCGGGCCCGCCGTCGCCGAGCGCTATTTCCAAGGCCGTGACGCGTTAGGTGGCCGCGCACGGGTGAACGGCGGCCCAACGGATGCCTTCGCCACCATCGTCGGAATAGTC
>JBGTNB010000330.1:0-16402 GCA_041743285.1 Gemmatimonadaceae bacterium | reverse complement strand
GCCTGACGCTGTGCTCGGGCTGCACGTCTGGGCCGATCTGGAGGTGGGGAAGGTCGCGGCAAAGGCCGGTCCGATGCTCGCCGCCGCCGAAGGATTCGATGCCACCGTAACGGGCCGACAGGCGCACGGCGCCATGCCGCACCTTGCCGTCGATCCCATCGTCATGGCCAGCGAGATTGTAATGTCGCTGCAAACGGTCCGGTCCAGAACCATGGATCCGTTCCAGCCCGGTGTCATAACGATTGGTTTGATGCGAGGCGGCGAGCGGCGCAACATCATCCCGACTACTGTCGAGCTGCAGGGAACGGTGCGCACGTTCGACACCACCGTTCAGACGCAGGTCGAGAACCGGATCCGCGCGATCTTCGATGGCGTGTCCAAGGCTCACGGGGGCAGCTTCACGCTTACGTTCGACCGCGCCTATCCACTGACGGCCAACGACACCGCTCTGTACGAGCGGATGAATCCCTCGCTGCTGCGAGTGCTCGGCGACGATCTCCTCGTGGCGCAGCCGACAACGGGCGGCGAGGACTTCTCCTTTTTCGCCAACGAGGTGCCCGGACTATTTCTATTCCTTGGCGGACGAAAGCCGGGCGGCACTACCGGCGGTCACCACACGCCGACATTTCAGGTCGACGACGGTGCGATTCCGGTTGGAATGAGAGTGATGACTACGCTGGTGCTGGATTTTTTGTCGAAGGGGAAAGTGGTGGGGAATTGAATAGGAAATAGGAAATAGGAAATAGGAAAAAGGGGTGGTACGCGAACGGCGCCGCATTGCGGCGCCGTTCGCACGATTGGAGAGGGGCTATTCCCGATTCCCATGACTTATTTCCCCCAATTCCCAATTCCCAATTCCTAATTCCTAATTCCTAATTCCTATTTCCTTGCCCTCAAAAAGCAGCAATGCCATTACGCCATAAATAGGCAGGTGCCCTACAAGCTCCGTCCATCCGAGGAACGGTAGCGTCAGGTTGAAGGGCACCCAAAGCACCAGAATCATTAGGCGGAGAAACGCGCCGGAAAGCAGCAGCATCCCGAACGTGAGCTCTACCGTTCCGGCGATCAGCGCGAAGTCAGCGTCGCTCGCTCCGGAGAACCCGATCGCCGGGAGAAAATTGAACGGATACTTCCCCAGAAACTCCACCGCCATTGGCAGGTTGGCGAGTTTCTCGGTGAATGCGAGCACCACCAGGCTGATCCCCGTCGCAAGGCGCAATGCAAGGCGCGCGGAAGGAACGTGCCTTGAAATAGGATGGTTCAAGCGCCGGATGGCGCTATCGAACGCCAGCGGTCCGCGCCCGTTGGCGAACAGATAGAAGGCGACTCCCAGAAAGATCGTCTGCTCGAGCAGCTGAACCGGCCCCACTAGCACAACACCAACCAACCAGATCAGTCCCAGCAGCGCAGCTGCGATGCGCGTCAGCGCACCGTAGACGAACGCCATCGCCACCATTATTTCACCTAACGCGAGCACACCGCCCACCAGATGCCAGCCAAGCGCGATGTTTGGCACGAACAGCCACCGGTTGGTGCCGGCGACCAGCAGCGGCACCGCAACGTGCACGCCCAACACCAGCGGCATCCACGATAGCAGACGATCGTATCGCTCGCGGTCCATGCCCAGCTCCATCGGGCCGGGCACGAGGTCGCGTCGGCCGCGTATGTGCCAGAGTACCATCGCCGCGGCGGTCACCGCCACGGCAATGGCGATCGGTATCAGCGCCTGTCGCGTGAGCAGCACTTCGAACTGAACCGGGAATCGGTCGTCTTCCAAGAACCATCGTTCGTGCATCAAAAGCATCTTGCTCCTGGGTTAGCGCCTTCGGCAGTTCTGTGGAACTCTGGATTCGCGCGCGTTCGACGGCGCTGCCGCGAATGAGTTTCGGGTGGTTCGCGGATCTCGTCAACGCCGTAAAGCTTGAAAAGGGTGGCTGCTCAGCTGTACGCGAAGCAACCATTTCGCTACGCTTCCTCAGCCATGGAACACATCGTCCAGTTCGATCGTGTGAGCAAATCCTTCGCCGGTCGCCAAGCCGTGGAGGATCTCTCGTTCAATGTTCGCCGCGGCGAGGTGTTCGCTCTGCTCGGGCCAAATGGCGCCGGGAAGACGACCACCGTCCGCATGCTGGTCGGAGTCATTCGGCCCGACGACGGGAGCATTACGGCCACCGTGGAAGGCCGCACCACCGACGCGCTTCCGGCCGCCAGCGTGGGGTACCTCCCAGAGGATCGTGGGCTCTATCGCGACATTCCTGTGCTCCGAACGTTGGTCTACTTCGCGCGCCTGCGGGGATTGGAGAGGCACGAGGCGAAGCGGCGCGCCCTCGAATGGCTCGAGCGTTTGAACCTTCTCGACCGCAAGGACGAACGCGTCGATGCGCTATCGAAAGGGAACCAGCAGCGCGTGCAGCTGATCGCCGCGCTCATTCACCAGCCGGCGCTCGCCATTCTCGACGAGCCGTTCACCGGACTCGATCCGCTCAGCCAGGAGTTCTTTCTCGTCCTCGTCAGTGAACTGCGCGAGGCCGGCACCAGTGTGATCCTCTCAGCTCATCAAATGGACCTCGTGGAGCGGGCGGCCGATAGGGTGCTCCTCATGAACAGCGGACGCGAGATTCTATCGGGCTCCGTTGCCGATCTGCACGGCCGGCTCGACTCTCGACCGCTCGTGCGCCTTACGCTGGAAGGTGGGACCGCGGCCGGCGTGCTGCGCGATGACCCGGACGTGATCGACGTTGTAGTGGACGGCGCCAATGACAATGAAGCGCACGTCAGATTGCGCGAGGGAGCGGCCGTGCCAACGTTCCTCGCGCGTGCGGTGACCCGAGTGGGTGTACTCAGCATCAGCACCGAACGGCCACGACTGCACGATATTTTCGTTCGCGCGGTCCGCGAGGATGATCTCCGGCGTCCAGCGAGTATCCCATGAGCCAGGTGAGGCAGGCGCCGCTCGTCGCTCAATGGGAGTTCCGGCGCTACTTCAAGTGGAAGGATCAGGTGCTCGGGCTGCTGATCTTCACCGCTCTGGGCGCGATCGGCTACGCAGCCAGCCGGCTGGCGACGGGCGGACGTGATCCGGTCACCATAGCCACGGCCGGCATAGGCATCGAGACACCGGCGGGCGGCCGCGTCCGATTGATGTCCGTGCCCGCGGACAGCGGCGCGCGCGCCCAACTGCTCAACGACGGCGAAGCGCAGGGGATCCTAACGCGCAGGCCCGACGGTTCATTCGACCTGCTTGTAGAAAAGGATCCGCGGTATCTTCCCGAGTTGCGAGCGCTTCTTGCCGGTGTCGTTCTCAACGAACGGCTGGCCGCCTCGGGCCTGTCCGGGGCTGAGCTCCAGCGCGTCCTGAGCCCTCCGGTGCTGGAGGTGCAATTCACCGATCCGGAGCGCGGGCGATCGAGTACCGCGGAAAAAATCGCGGCCGGCGTTTTCCAGGGGCTCGTACTGCTCGCGATCTTCACCAGCATGGCGTACATGCTCACCGGCATAACGGGCGAGAAACAGCTTCGCGTAACGGAGTCCATCACCGTCATCATCCCACCGCAGGCGTGGATTGACGGCAAGATGCTCGGGATAGGCGCCTATGCACTGGCGACGGTGGCCAACATGGTCGTCGGCGGTGTGCTCCTCGCCTTCGTTGCCAAACTCGCGTGGGGCTTCACTCTCCCGGCAGTAATAGTCAGGCCGGGTGTGATGCTCGTGCTCATCGTGTACTCGATACTCGGGCTCCTGTTGTGGAACGCTTTCTTCGGCGCCTTTGCGTCCACCATCGATGACCCCAACACATCGACTCGCACCTCGGTCATGTTCCTGCCGATGATCCCGGTCGCAATGACGCTCACGGTGATGAGGGACCCGGATCATCTTTCGTCGCGCGTTCTTTCCGTGCTCCCGATCACCAGTCCGTCGGCGATGCCCGTCCGAGTCATCCTGTCGGGTGCGAGCTGGCCGGAGATAGTGGCATCGGTGGCCCTGCTGATTGCGACGATATGGTTCGTCCGTCTGCTTGCCGGCCGCATCTTCGAGATCGGCATGCTCATGTACGGCAAGGAGCCGACGTTTAGAGAAATGCTGCGCTGGGCCTCCTCGAAATCCGATCGGCGCTGACGCACGGGAACGTCTCTTGCCACGATCGGGCGACGCACGGAGCTCCGCATTTGACGCGGCACGCCGCGCACTATCCGTATGACGCGGGCGATCAGACGACTCGAGCATGCATTCGGACTCCGGCAGCACCACCTCCATTTGGATGGCAACGGCCGACGTTTCGCGATATGAGCCGTTGCGCCAGGACCTCGAAACCGACGTCTGCATAGTCGGAGCCGGAATAGCCGGTATCACGACCGCCTATCTACTTGGCCGCGCCGGCAAACGCGTGGTCGTGCTGGACGACGGGCCGGTGGGCGGGGGAGAGACCGCACGCACTACGGCCCATCTCTCATTCGCCCTCGACGACTTCTACTCGAAGATCGAAAAGATGCACGGCGCCGGGGGCGCCAGGCTCGCCGCGGAAAGCCACATGGCGGCGGTGGACCGGATCGAGTCGATCGTGCGGGAGGAGTCCATCGATTGCGATTTCGAGCGGCTCGACGGCTTCTGGTTCTCCGAGAAACCCGAGGGCGAGAAGAAACTGGATGACGAAGCCGCCGCGGCCCGGCGAGCCGGCGTGCCACGCGTCGAGCGCGTCGCCGAGCTTCCCGGCCTGACAACCAGGCTTTGTGCCGCACTTCGCTTCGGCAATCAGGCACAGTTTCATCCACTCGCCTACATCGCCGCGCTGGCGCGAGCGATCGAGCGGGACGGCGGCCGCATACACTGCGGATCGCATGTCGCTTCGCTCGAGAAGCACGACCACCGCCCGCTGGTCACCACCTCCGACGGGCGGCACGTCTCGGCTGATTGCATCGTCGTCGCCACGAACTCGCCGGTGAACGATTGGGTAAAGATGCATACGAAGCAGGCGGCCTATCGTTCATACGTAATCGCCGCGCAAGTGCCTCCGGGCGCGGTGCCTCGGGGGCTGTACTGGGATGATCAGGAGCCGTATCACTACGTGCGCCTCGCCCGCGACAGCCGCCTGGGCGAGGAGGTACTCATCGTCGGTGGCGAGGATCACAAGACCGGCCAGGCCGATGACCACGCCGACCGCTTCGCGGCGCTTCTATCCTGGGCCCGCGAACGGTTCCCTCAAGTGGGAGAGGTGCGCTACCGCTGGTCCGGTCAGGTAATCGAGCCTAACGACTACATGGCGTTCATCGGCCGGAATCCCGGCGACGAGAACATTTTCATTGTTACCGGCGACTCGGGACAGGGCATGACGCACGGAACCATCGCCGGCATGCTGCTTACCGACCTCATCGCCGGACGCGAGAATCCATGGTCGGCATTGTACGATCCATCGCGCATATCGCTGCGCGCGGCGCCGGAATTCCTGCGTGAAAACCTCAACGTCGCCGCGCAGTACCGGGATCTCGCTACACCCGGCGAGATGTCCTCGGCGGAGGCGCTCGGGCCAAATACCGGTGCCGTCGTCCGCGAAGGCATGCACAAGATCGCCGTCTACAAGGACGAGAACGGTGTGCTTCATCGCCGATCGGCCGTCTGCACACACCTGTACTGTATCGTCGATTGGAACGATACCGAGAAGACCTGGGACTGCCCTTGCCACGGGTCGCGGTTCGAACGCTACGGCTCGGTGATCAATGGTCCGGCAATATCGAATCTGGGGAACGTCGAGGCCAATGAGGAATAGGGATTGGGGCGGGCGAAGCGGCGTTTGATGTTCTGTGCAGCAGCCCAATCCTAACTACTACTCACCGGAGATCGCAGGAGTTGCCCGGGCGAATCGATCTCCGTTAGGTTCCACGCTCACGAAAGCAAACAGGGTGGCCGAGTGCCGACGCGTCCTACCAGTCTGAAGCGCGGGCCCGCTGCAAGCGGTAATCGCTCAAAAGCGCGCGGCGCGGACGAGTGCCGCCGAAAATTTCTGCGGGTTTTCCCGGACGGCTTCGCCGATGAGACCTACATCGATTGGGAGCGCGCTTACAAATGGGCTGCACATCTGAAATGGCGTGAGTCGCTGCCGGAACCCGAATTCCGCCGGATGATCGAAGATGGTGAATTTCTCCAGGTAGCAGAGCAGGCGGTACGGATCGAGTCCCGCACCAATCTCCTGTTCTCGTTCGAGAAGATTGCACTACGCGACGCGGTGCGGTCGCGGGCCGGAGCGCGGACCTTCTCCGAAGGGCTCTACGATTTGCTGCACGGTCCCGACGCACTGCCGAACAGCTTCGAGCGCTGGTGCGAAGCGATCGCCTCGCTTCCGAGGAAGCAGACGAGAGTGTTGACCTGGCCACTAGCCACGGTCTTTGCATTCATCGCGCAGCCGAAAAAGCACTTCTTTCTCAAGCCTCGCGTAACGCAGCTTGCGTTCGCGGAATATGGACTTGACTTCTCCTACCGCGCGCGTCCGAACGCCGAGACCTACGCGCAGCTTCTCGCACTCGTCAAAAGCGTCCGCCGCGATCTGGCCGATTTGAAGCCGCGCGACATGATCGACATTCAGTCGTTCCTTTGGGTTCAAGGCTCGGATGAATACGAGGAATAGCGATGAGTCGGTTCGCTCTGCCGGAACGTCTCTTGCCTGATCGTGTATTGCCTGCATACGAGGGGCTGCAAGCTTGCCATTGTGACTCCGCACACCTCTGCGCGGGTCGAGAAAGCCATTGCATCGCGCGGTTTCCCTTAGTGGAACGATGGAACGCCAGCCTGAGGACGTGCCGATGCGAGGGTTCGACAATGCTCAGGAAGAATTCAGCCGGCCAGATTCGACCTTCATCCGTGATGCGTTCCTCGCTTCACTCGCCGGCCGCCCAGACGCGCTTGGCAAGCTGGAGCAACACGTTCGCCGTCTGACCCGTGACGGTCTCGCGGCGTCGCTCCCTATCGAGCGCCTGATCATCACGCTGACGTACGCGGTCGCTGGCCCCGACGCTCATGCTGCCTCCCGGACATCGTCGGTTAGCCAGGATGCTAACGTCGAGCTGCTCGAGGCGATGGTCAAGTGGACCTTGGATGAGTACTTCGCGACGTCGAACGTTCGGCCTGATCCCTCCCAACATCTCGCTAGCGCCTAGCGAATCGGGGCCTGGCGCCGCGAATGCCGCGCCAAGCCCCGATTCCCTTGTGATTCAACTCGTTTACTTCACGTCGCGCACCAGCCGGCCGTTGCGGTAGAAGGTGATTCGGTCGGCCCGGCCGTCGTTATTCCGGTCGTACCAGATCTGCTTTTCGTTCGAGCGCCGGCTGTGAATTACCGCCATTTCGGGAACGGCATCGCGATCGCGGTTCACGATCTCGACACGGAACGGGCCGTTGCCCACCCACCGCCGTGCGTCGGCGGGAACTCCTCGGCCATTCCGCAACGCCAGTGCGCTCGCCATGCGCGGAAAGGCGCCATATGCACGGTCGTCACGGTCCCGGCGACCCCTCTCGTCTCGCTCGCGGCGACCCCTCTCGTCTCGCTCGCGCTCCCAACGCACACACTCGCCGTCGCGCTTCCGCTCTTCGCACCGCACATCGGCGCGTCCCGCACGGTCATTTCGGCGATCGTAGTCGCCATTCGGCCCTCTTTCCGTGCTCGCCTGCTCACGATCGCGGGTGCGCTTGAGGCATTCAATATCATTCCAGCGGCAGCTCTGCGCCTCTGACTCGCGTCGCGGCTCCTGCCGGCGGATACACTCGACGTCGTTCCATTCGCAGGTCTCCGGTCGTTGCTGCGCCTCGGAAGGGCTGACCCCTATCGCCAGGGCAAATGCGCTCATTAAGACGGCGTCCTTGATCATGGTCCTGCCTCTCGACTTAAGGTTGCTCAGATAAGAGGCAACAGCGGGACCACGTCACGCTTACCGACGGAGTAGTTCTAACTCGTGTATTGATAAAGAGTTACACTGCGCTCGTCGATAGCGACAGTTAGAAAAGCGTCCCCTGCAGTGGACACTGGTCAGGAGACTGGCCAGACGTGTTCCCTCATGCGCTGGACAGTAGTGGCCGTCCGCCACACCTTCGATCCTGCCGCCGATCGCGGCGAACGTCCATGTTCCCTTATTCGCGACCACTTCTTGATGCCCTCCCTTTGCACGCCCTGGGTGCGCCGGCTCGCGGTGCCGCTCCTGACCCTTTCGCTGTTCGCCGCTGCCTGTCGCGTCGTCGACCAGCGCGGAACCGACCCACCTTACGACACTGTCATCCGCAACGGGCGGATCATCGACGGAACCGGCAGCGCATGGTTCTACGGGGATGTGGCTATCCGTGCAGGTCGCATCGCCCGCGTCACCCCTGCCGGTGCGCTTGGCGAGGTCGAATCGCGGGATACCATCGACGCCCGGGGCATGGTGGTGTCGCCGGGATTCATCGACATCCAGAGTCATTCACGCGAAGCGTTCATCACCGGAGACGGACGGGTGGTGAGCAAGGTGACGCAGGGCATAACGACGGAAATCATGGGAGAGGCCGAGTCGAACGCACCGGCCAACGCTCATACGCTTGCGTCCGACTCCCTGAGCGACACCGCCTGGGCCCGCGCCAACTCCGCCTTCTCCAATCCCGGCGGTTTCGGAAGATGGCTCGATGCCATGGTGGATCGTGGTGTGAGCGTCAACGTCGGCTCCTTCCTTGGCGCGACGACCGTACGCATGTACGCGAAAGGAATGGCGCAGGGTGAATCGACGCCGGCCGAGCTCGACACGATGCGGGCGATCGTGCGCCAGGCGATGGAAGATGGAGCATTGGGCATTGGGACCGCGCTCATCTATCCGCCGGGTAACTACGTGTCGACCGATGAGCTGGTGGAGCTGGCCAAGGCGATGGCGCCTTACGGCGGTGTGTACATCACTCACATGCGCTCCGAGGCGAACCAGTTCCTCGAAGCGGTCGATGAAGCGATCGCCATCGGCGAGCGCGGAGGGGTGCCTGTCGAGATCTACCACCTGAAGGCTGCCGGGGTACGCAACCATCCAAAGGCGGCGTTGTCGATCGCGAAGATCGATTCGGCGCGCGCGGCTGGACTCGACGTGCAGGCGAACATGTACCCGTATGTGGCTGGCGGAACCGGGCTAGCCGCATGCCTGCCGCCCTGGGCAGCGGCCGATGGAAAGCTGTTCGACAACATCCGTGATTCGACGGTGCGCGCTCGTATTCGAGCGGAAGTCCTTGCCGACACCAGCGATTGGGAGAATCTGTGCTCCCTGAGCACGCCGCCTAACGTGAGCGTCGTCGGATTCAAGACGGAGGGGAACGAGCCTCTGGAGGGGTTGCGCCTCGATTCGATCGCCCGGATGCGTGGACTGGACTGGGTACAAACGGTGATGGATCTGACGATAGAGGAAGAAGGGCGACTGGGAGCCCTCTTCTTCATGGCTCGCGAGGAGAACCTGGCCCTGCAGATGCGGCAGCCGTGGATCAAATTCGGCACCGACGCCAGCGGAATGGATCCCGATTCGGCCACTCGACTTACGCATCCGCGCGCGTACGGAACGTTTCCCCGCATACTCGGACGCTACGTTCGGGAGCAGGGAGTCATGCCGCTCGAGGAAGCAATCCGCAAGATGAGCTCAGCGGTTGCCACCAGGTTAGGCATACAGGATCGCGGCGTGCTGCGTGAAGGGATGTACGCCGACGTGGTGGTATTCGATCCCGAGACGGTCATCGACAACGCCACCTACGAGGAGCCGCACCAGCTCAGCACCGGCATTCGCGACGTGCTGGTCAATGGGGTCGCGGTGGTTCGGGGCGGACGGCATACCGGAGCAAGGCCGGGGATGGCAGTGAGGGGAGCGGGATACAGGGATTAGTCAGCTTAAATCGATGCGCTGTCTGCGCGGACTCGCGAGTTAACCCGGCTCGTTTCCCTTTTCCCATCGCCCATTCTGCTCATGACGGTCGCTTGATCGAGGGAGCGGCCGCAACAGCCCTCACATCCCCTTCAGTTCCTGGTAATCGCCGCTGGTTCGCAGCGTAACCGTAACGGCGTCGCGTCCCCGGTTGCGCCAGAACCATCCGTGCGAGCCATCGAACGCCGCAACGAGCACGCCTTCATCGGACTGCCTGCCGGTGCCCTTGGCGTACCCGTGATAGCTGATTCCCGGCCCGTCGGCGTGCGTATCGTAGTTCACCACGCCACCGTTGGCCGCCCACGAGTACGCCACGCGCGCATCCTTCCGCATGACAAGCTTGATCTCCCTCCCCTCGTTGGGTTGCAGAACGAACTCGCTGACGTGGGTGCTCGCCGCCGAATCGGTGCTCGCCGTCTGGGCGGCGGGCGAGGCGGTTGCCTCAGGCGATGCGGCTACCGGCGCGGCTGACGTGGGCGGCACAGTCGTGGCGGATTGTAAGGCTGCCGCTTCGACCGAGTCGGCCGCCGCCACCTCTCGCGCGAGATCCATCTTGATCTCGCCCATCTCGGTGAGACCGATCACACTTCCGACCCGCGTAGGATCGACGCCATACTCGGCCGGCAATACGACCGTCACCAGCAGCACCGTTGCTACCGCTGCAGCGATGAGAGTCGAGCGGAGAAGGCCGCGTGAGGAGGGGAGCTCGGTGGTCGGAGGAGGATTCATGGTTGGCATTGGTCGCGCCTCAGATGTCGACTATGAAGTAGCCGGCGAGCTGATATCCCATCAGCAGGAATCCGGCGGACATGACGGCCACGTTGGTTGTATACGCGTGCCGGGCAAAGCTCGGCGTTCGGCGCCAGTAGCTCATCGCGATGAGGATGGCGCTGAGCGCGAGAAGCTGCCCGATCTCCACGCCAACGTTAAACGCCAGCAGGTTCGCTATCAGCCCATCGGCCGATACCTCGAAGTCCAGGATCTTGGTGGCCAGACCAAAGCCGTGGAAGAGTCCGAAGATCAGCGTCGCCGCTTTCGTATTCGGCTGGAAGCCGAACCACCGTTGAAAGGCACCGAGGTTGTCGAGTGACTTGTAGACGACAGAGAGGCCGATGATGGCGTCAATCAGGTAAGAGCTGACGGTCACGCCAGTCAGCACGCGGAGGATCAGCGTCGACGAATGACCGATCGCGAACAGCGTCACGTACACGCCGATGTCCTTCAGGCGATACAGGAAAAAGATGACGCCGAGCAGGAAGAGCAGGTGATCGTATCCGGTCACCATGTGCTTGGCGCCGAGATAGGCAAAGGGGATCAGGTGAATTCCAGCGATCTCCTGGATGTAGCCTTTGTCACCCGCGGCGACGCCGTGCGCCAGGGCTTCCGTCGGGAATCCGATGAGCGCAATGAGGCCGGCGAGAATGATCAGTCCCTGCATGCGCGCTCCGGAACCCGGGAAGCGCGACGCGGCGCTCTCCCTTCCTCCATTAGTCATTGTTATTGCGGTGGCATTCATGGGATGATGAGGTCAGTACGAGAGCGCCGCTTGGGGTTGAGGCCGGCGTGGAAGGGACTCCGCATCCGGGTCCGCCTCCGCCGGTTCCACGCCAGATGTTCGATCACCGTACATCCAGTAGAGCGCCGGCAGCACGAGCATGTTGAGCGCGGTTGCCGACAGCAGGCCGCCGAGAATCACGATCGCCATCGGTGTCTGCAGCTCCTTGCCCGGCTCGCCCCCGCCTAACGCGAGGGGAATGAGGGCCAGTCCCGCCGTGAGTGCCGTCATTAGAATCGGTGAGAGGCGCTCCAGCGATCCGCGCACCACTGCCTCCCGAAACGGAACGTCTTCGGCGAGCAGCTGCCGGTAATGTGAT
Organism: Gemmatimonadaceae bacterium; assembly: GCA_041743285.1. Lineage (GTDB taxonomy): Bacteria > Gemmatimonadota > Gemmatimonadetes > Gemmatimonadales > Gemmatimonadaceae > JALZIF01. Next base: position 4,629 of record JBGTNB010000330.1, on the reverse strand, counting down.
ACGAGCAGGATCCCGTTCCGCGTCGCGATCCCGAAAAGAGTCACGAACCCGACGAGCGACGCAATGCTCACGATGCGGCCGGTGAGTGCTACCGCAATGACACCGCCGATCAGCGCCAGTGGAAGATTCACCATCACCAGCGTCGCCGTGCGCGCGGAGCGGAACTCGGCGAAGAGGATCAGGAAAATTGCCGCGATCGAGATGAGCGACAGAACCGAGAGCGTGCGCGTCGACTCCTCCTGCGCCTCGAACTGGCCCCCGTACTCGACGTGATAGCCGGGGGGCAGGACAACTCCCTCGCCCACCGCCGTCCGGATATCCGCCACTGTACTTCCGAGATCTCGTCCGGCCACGTTCGCCTGCACGACGATTTTCCGCTGCACGTTCTCCCGTGAGACGGTGTTGGGCCCGCGATCGGTCACTACCCGGGCGAGCTGTGCCAGCGGCACGCGCTGTCCAGTAGGCGTATCGAACATGACGCCGCTGATCGCGTCGGCGTTCGACCGTACCGCCTCGGGAAAGCGCACCACCAGGTCCACGCTCCGTCCTTCCTCGAGCACTTGTGAAACGACCTCGCCACTGAACGCGACGTCGATCGCTTCCGCGAGCTGCCCGACCGTCATTCCATAGCGCGCGAGAGCGTTGCGGTCGGCCTCGATGCGAAGTTGGGGAACGTCCATCTGCTGCTCGAGTTGCAGGTCGGCGACACCCGGAACGTTTTGCATTACGTCACGTATCTGCGTGCCGATTTGACGCAGCTCGTAGAGATCCGGCCCGAATATCTTCACCGCGATGTTGGCGCGTGTTCCCGAAAGCATGTGGTCGATCCGGTGCCCGATCGGCTGGCCGATGGTGACGTTGGTGCCGGGGATCGACAGGAACTCGCTCCTGAGCTCCTCGAACAGAACGTCCTTCTCGACATCCGTGTTCAACCTGACGTCGATCTCGGCCGCGTTTACTCCCTGCGCGTGCTCATCGAGTTCCGCCCGTCCCTGCCGGCGGTCGGTGTTCCCGACGGCCGGGTTGGCGAGAAGAATCTCCTCGACCCGTCGACCGATTGCGTTCGACTCCTCGAGCGAGGTACCCGGAACCGTCACCACGCTCACCGTCAGCGCACCTTCGTTAAACTCCGGCAGGAATGCTGACCCGAGAAAGGGAACACTGGCCAGTGCCACGGCAAGCGTCAGTGCCGCTCCAGCGAGCACACGATTGGGATGTCCGATCACCGTTTCGAGCACGCGCGCGTAATGCAGCTTGAGCCAGCGGACCAGCCGGCTCTCATGTTCAGTTCGTACCGCCTTCGCCTTCGGCAACAGGTAGCTGCACAGCACCGGTGTCACCGTTACCGCCACCAGGAGCGAGGCGAGAATCGATACGACGTAGGCGAAACCGAGCGGGCGCAGCAACCGTCCTTCGACGCCGCCGAGGAAGAACAGCGGCAGGAAAACGACGATGATGATCAGCGTCGCGTTGACGATCGATGCCCGGATCTCCCGCGATGCATCGTACACGACCCGGAGCGCCGATCGTCGTTCTGCGGGCGGAAGGTGATGATTCTCCTTGAGACGCCGGAAGACGTTCTCGACGTCGATGATGGCGTCGTCGACGAGTGCGCCGATCGCGATAGCCATTCCCCCTAACGTCATCGTATTGATGGTGATGCCAAGAAGCTTCATCGCGAAGATCGCCACGACGAGCGAAAGTGGCATCGCCACCACGGAGATCGCCGTAGTTCGGAGATTCCAGAGGAAGAGAAAGAGGATGATGACGACGAAAATCGCCCCGTCGAGGAGCGCCTTGATCACGTTGTCCACCGCGACAGTGATGAAGTCGGCCTGCCTGAACAGCTCCGACTCGATCTTCATCCCATCGGGCAGCGTGCGCTGGATCGCCGCCAGCTCCTGCCCGATCCGCTCCGTGAGCTCTAGAGTGTTCGCCCCGGGTTGCTTCTGCACGGCGAGAACTACTCCGGCCTTCGCATTGACCGAGCCGTCTCCGTACTTCGGGGCGGCACCGGCGTTCACATCGGCAACCTGTCCGAGCAGTACCGGCACGCCGCCCCGAACCGCGACGACGGTGCTGGCGATGTCTTCAGGTCCCTGAACGCGGCCGATGCCACGAATCACGTATTCCTGACCCTTGTCCATGTACACGCCGCCTGACGCGTTCTGGTTCGAGCCTTCCGCGGCGCGAACCACTTGTTCCAGCGTCACGCCGGTCGCCAACATGCGCGCGGGGTCGGCGATGACTTGATATTGCTTCACCTCCCCGCCTATCGGGATCACCTGTGCGACCCCGGGTATGGCGAGCAACCGCCGGCGGATCGTCCAGTCGGCAACGGTACGCAGTTCCGTCGCGGACTGCGTCCCCGTTAGGCCGATCATCATGATCTCGCCCATTATCGAGGAGACCGGCGCGAGCACGGGCGGCGAAACCCCGGCGGGTAGCGCGGCGGCGACGGTTTGAAGTTTTTCGGCCACAATCTGGCGAGCGCGGAAGATCTCCATGCCCCAGTCGAACTCCACCCACACGACCGATATCCCCTGTGCCGTCGATGAACGAACCCGACGAACTCCCGTCGCGCCGTTCACAGCGGTCTCGATCGGAAAGGAGACCAGAGCCTCTACTTCCTCCGGAGCCATCCCGTGCGCTTCGGTGAGCACGGTGACGGTTGGCGCGGTGAGATCGGGGAACACATCGACCGGCATTCGGAAGGCAGTCCACGCACCGGCTACGAGCATCACGGTCGCCGTGGCGAGCACGATCACCCGATTCCGGAGTGAGAACGCAATGAGGGTATTCAGCATGGTCGGTACCCCTAGTGGGCGTGCCCTTCCGCGGGCACCGCCGTGGACAGCGATGCGAGGCGAACCTGATACGCCGCGCCGCTGACCACGCGCTCACCCTCCGCGATGCCGGCGAGTACGAGCGTGAACCCACCATCGCTGCCGCCGAGCGTCAGCTCGCGCTTCTCGAACGTCTCTCCGTCCGGCTGCACGTAGGCGATGGGGCGGCCGTCCTCATCCAGAATCGCCGATGTCGGCACGATCACGCCGTCCACTTGCCGGCCGGTGCCTACCGAGACCGTTGCGTTAGCGCCGACGCGAATCGCCCCGTCGGGGTTGGCGATCTCGTAGAGCACCTGCACGGTACGCGACAGTGAGTCGACGATGCTTCCGAGCGAAACGGTGCGGCGCGCGCGAAAGGTCGGCGCCAAACCTTCGATCTGGAACGTCGCGCCCGATGCACGACCGACCAGCGGCGCGCTGGCCGCGGGCACATTCACCTCGAGCCACACGACCGAAGGGTCGATGATCGTGAACAGCTCCGCACCTGCTTCCACTCGACTCCCCGGTGTAATGTTCCGCGCCGTTACCACACCGCCGATAGGCGCTCTGAGCTCGATCTTACCGCCGGCAGTGAGTGCACCACCTCCCAGACCTGCGAGCGCCTCACGCGCCGCCTGCAGGCGGATCTCCGCCTCATGCACCCGGCGTTGAGGAGCCGCTTCGGCGGCGAAGAGCCGGGTGGCACGCTCGTGTTCGTCCTCTGCTTCGCGCAGCTGCGCCCGTGCCTCAGCGTAGGCGGCACCACCTTCGCCGAGCGACGGCGTAAGCAGGGCAATGACCTGTCCGCGGCTCACGCGCTGACCGGGCGACGGCGACTGGGCGACACCACTGACGTCGATGAGACCGCCGATCGGTGCCGACACCTTTGCGACCCTGCCCGCCGCGGGAACGATCTGGCCCGAAGCCTGGAAGGATTCGACCACACTGCCGACGGTGGCGAACGCGGTTCGGAAGCCCGGAGACTTCCACTGCTGCTCCTTGAGGAAGGAAATTTCGCTGCCTCCGCCCTCTTCCTCTCGTGGGGCCTCGTCGGCAGTGGCATACACGCGGAGTCCCGGCACGCTGATGCTATCCCTTGCCTGCGGACTCTCGACGATGATCGTCAAGTCGTAAACGCCCGGTCTCTCGAACTCCGGTGAAGGTCCATAGATGCCTGGCGCCCTCGGCTGTTCCTGCACGACCACCAGCGGCTCGCCACCTTCGCGTGGCCGAAAGTGGAGGGTGATCCTCCCCGAGCGGAGCGGTTCGAAGTCCGTGATGTCGGTGAGATGGACCGCGAACACGTCCGGTTCGCCGACAATGAGTGCCGGGTGCTCCATGAACAGCTCGGTGGAGTCGGTCCAGAGCGTGATCGCGCCGCCGGCGGGTCCAGCCTCCTCTTCCCCACCAATCGCATTGCCTTGCGCGCAGCCGGCGAGCACCATGGCGAGCATGAGCGAGCGCGTTATGCGCGGCGTGTCGAAACGTGTGCCTTTCATCGTGGATCCCTCGAGAGCTGTACACCGACGGCGCGCTCCAGCTCGGCCTGTCGAATGAGTGATTCCGCGCGCAGTGACGCGAACGTCGACTCTGCTTCCTGATAGGCTCGTACGGCGTCCAGCCACTCGACGAGCGTGATCTCGCCTTCCGCGTATGCCACTTGTGCGGCACGGAGGGCCATCTCCGACTCGGTGCCGAGTTGCGGGGCGAGGATGGCGACCTGCTCCTCAACGGCGCGAAGACTCTCCGCGGCCTCATCGACTTCGCGCGCCACGCGCCGCCTAACGATGTCCGCCTCGGC
>JBGTNB010000329.1:0-6736 GCA_041743285.1 Gemmatimonadaceae bacterium | reverse complement strand
GCCGGCTGCTCGTGCTGGGCGGCGGGCCGATCGGGCTGGAGTTGGCGCAGGCCTTCGCACGGCTCGGCTCGTCCGTGCACGTGCTCGAAGCCGCGACGCAGCTGCTGCCACGCGAGGACCATGAGCTCGCCCAACTCCTCGCCGAGCAGCTCCAGGCCGAGGGCGTGCAGCTGCACCTGGGCGCAAAGGTCGAGAGGGTGGAGCACGTGACTCCGGAATGCGTGCGGCTTCATGTGGGAGCCAACGGCACCGCCGGGGCGGCATTCACTGTCGAAGGCGATGCACTGCTCGTCGCCACGGGCCGGTCTCCGCGATTCGAGTCGCTGGACCTCGGAGCGGCGGGCATCGAGTCGTCAGGCAGCGGGATCACGGTCGACGCGGGACTCCGGACCTCCGCCAAGAGGGTGTGGGCCGCCGGCGATTGTGTCGGCCCGCTGCGATTCACTCACGTGGCCGACTATCAGGCCCGCCTGGTGATCCGCAACGCGTTCATGCCGTTTCGCGGGAAAGCCGAATACCGCACCGTGCCGTGGGTGACGTTCACCGATCCGGAGCTGGCGCACGTTGGCCTCACGGAACAGGAGGCGCGGGAGCAGCATGGAACCGCGGTTCGCGTCTGGCGCCGCCCCTTCGGCGACCTCGATCGTGCGATCACTGATGGCCAGACCAGCGGGATGGTGAAACTGATCACGAACGCGCGAGGCCGGATCCTCGGGGGCCACGTGCTAGGGCATGGGGCCGGCAACCTCATCGGTGAGATCACGCTCGCCATGAAGCACGGAATCTCGGCGCATGCCCTCGGTGCGACGATCCACGCCTATCCGACCTACTCGGAGGCGATCCGCCAGGCGGCGGAACAGTACACGAAATCGAAGTTTCGCGGCGCGCTCAAGCGTGCCGTGCAGTGGTACGTCAGACGCTGAGGCCGCTCGGACGCAGCACCTGAGGAGTAAGCGGACGTGCACGATCGATTCAACAGTGACCTTTCACACCTGGAGTTATATCAGCATGGCGAAGATCTCGGTTGTTCTGATGGCGGACGTGGAATCGCACGGCGACATGGGGCGGGCCCTCAACGCCCTCACGCTGGTCAAGGAGGCAAAGGAGGCGGGCGATGACGTAGAGCTGGTGTTCGACGGCGCGGGCGTGAAGTGGGTCCGCGAGCTCGCGAAGGATGACCACAAGCTTCACGGCCACTTCGAGCAGATCCGCGACAAGATTGCCGGCGCCTGCGAGTACTGCGCGAACGCGTTCGGTGTGAGCAACGCGGTGCAGTCAGCGGGTGTCCCGTACCTCTCGGAGTTCGAAGAGCATCCGAGTCTTCGGACGCGCGTGGCCCAGGGATACCAGGTGGTAACCTTCTAACGCGGCCTGATACGGTCCGCCGGTCCACGTGGCACTCGCCCAACTCCGTCCTTCCACGAATATCGATGCTGCTTACAATGATTAGCGGAGCGCGCGGCCTGACGACGGCCGTGCTGCTCCTGCTCGTTCTGCCCGTTGCTCCCGCAAAGACCAGTGCGCAGGATCTCTCATCCGCGCGGGTTGTCGGTCTCGTGCGAGAACAGAGCGGCCGGCCCCTGCCAGGTGCCGCCGTCAGAGTCACGCCGCGCGGGCTCGGCGTTTTCACCGACTCGGCTGGCCGCTTCGCGATCAGCGTCCGGCAGGGAGACGGCGATACGCTGGAGGTGCTCCGGGTAGGCTTCGTGCCGATCCGGCTCCGCCTATCGAAATTGGCGCCTGGCGAGCAACGGGAGGTGGCGATCACGCTGCAGCGGCTCGTGCAGCTGGACGTCGTGTCGGTCGTCTCCGACCGTGAGCGACCGCTGATCAACGCGCGCGATGCCGCCACCGGAGGAACGCTGGAGCGACGCGAGCTCGAGCGCCTGCCGACGGATGCACGGGATCCGATCGCCCTCGCGTACAACATCCCCGGAGTTGCGCAGGGCACCGGGTTCTTCGGCGACGCGCCCAAGCTCACCATTGCGGGGGCGAACGGTCTGTACACCCAGTACTCGCTCGACGGCCTGGAGAACAACGAGGGTTTTCTTGGCGGTCCCCGTGTCGAGTTGCCGCTCTCGGGTCTGGCACAAATGTCCGTGCTGACCAGCACGTACGGCGCGGAGTTCGGGCGCTCTTCGAATGGCGTGGTGAACATGGAGACGCGGTCGGGTGGGGACCGATGGGCAGGCGAACTGTTCGTGTACTCCCGCCCCGGGATGCCTATCGACGCCAGTCCGGCGATCGTTCCGCGAGGGCAGGATCCTGACGATTTTCGGCGCGCGCAGCAGGGATTTCGGCGTACACAGATCGGCGCCGCCGGTGGCGGACCGCTGCGCGTCGACACGTCGGCTCGCACCGGCACGTTCGCGTTCGGGGCCGTGGAGTACACGAGCGAAAACGAGGATCGCATTGCGTCCACCGCCCAGGCGACTTTCACGGGACGGGAGGTGCGCGACACATGGAAGTTTCTGGGCCGAATGGATCACGGATGGACGCCTGACCAGACAACGACCGTCCGCGTGGCAGCGAGCAGCGTCAGTCGCGAGGGACGGGGAAGCGGGATCGTGGCCCCGGAGGCGGATGTCACCACAGAACGGATCGGCACCGCGAGCGCCATCGTGCATCGCTCCGCACTGCGAAATGGTCGCGCGAGTAACGAGATCACCCTGCAGTACGGCACCTTCCGCTGGAACTTTCCTCCCGCTGCCTCGAGCTTCAATACGCCACAGGTAGTCATCCGCGAGGTCAGAGCCGGTACGAGCGACACGGTAGACGTCGGCGTGGTCGGCTCGAGTAACTTCGTGTTCGATGAGCGCGAGAGGCAGATCCAGCTGCGCGAGGTGTTCGAATCCGCGCTCGGTGGACGCTTCGATGAACACACAATTCGACTGGGCGCGGATGTCTGGCGCTCGGGATTCCAGCTCGTGGCATCGTCGACGAACCCGAGCGGAGCGTACGTGGTACTGAACGAAGGCAACATAACGCGGCAGCCGGATGGCCGCTTCCGTTTCGCGGACATTCCGCCGGATGTCCGCGTGCTCGCCTACACGGTGGATGCCGCGCAGAAGCAGGTGGATCTGTCGCAGACGCTCGTCGGCGCATTCGTCGAGGACCGCTGGCGCATTACCCCTTCCGTGACGATCATCGCGGGCGTGCGATGGGATTACGACGACCTCACGAGCCGCGGCGGCAGCTCGCCGGACCTCGACAACGTTCAGCCCAGGGCGAGCGTCAACTGGGTCGTCGGGCCGTCGACGGTACTGCGCGCCGGTGCGGGGCTGTATGCGGGCAAGTTCCCGTACGCCATTTACTCGGACGCCATTCAGTTCGGGCCGAACGGCAATCGGACCGTCACGTTCGCCGACGATGAGGCGCCGGCCTTTCTGCAGGGTCCGCGCAGCGCCACACTCGACCGCTCCACGTTGCCACCAGGCGAAATCCGCGAGCTGTTCGCGCTGGGGCTCGAGCAGCCCATGAGCAGGCAGATCTCCGGTGGCGTCCAGCGGCAGATTGGAGCGCGGGCGGCGCTGTCGCTGGACGCCGTATGGGTCGACACCCGCCACCTGCCGCGCTCGTGGGATCTCAACGCGAGCACGCGAGGCGTCGGACCCGGCGACACCGTATCCCTCCCCGTGAGCGCCGGCGACCAGTTTCGGCCGATCGCGCCGATCGCCGGCGGATTCCGCCGAAATACGACGAGCGAGAGTGGAGGGCGCTCCACGTATGCCGCACTCTTCACCGCCTTACGAGTCGATGTGGCGCGAACGGTCGCTTTCGACGCGAACTGGATCTGGTCGCGCGCGCGCAACGATACCGAGGACATCAACTTCAACGCCACGCAGGGGAACCGCTTCGACCTCGAGTGCGCGGATGCGATCAACGACCGCAGGCACCACGCGACGGGACGCGTCACCTTCACCGGCGTCCGCAACCTGACGCTCGCCGGGATCGGAGACTTTCAGACGGGCACGCCCATCAACCGGATTGCATTCTTTCGCGACCTGGATGGCTCCGGCGACACCTTCGGCAACGGATTCCTCGGCAATCAGGACCGTTTCTTAGGGGTGCCGCGCAACGGCGAGCGGCTGCCATCTGCCTTTCTCGTCCACCTGAGCGCCGCCTATGCACTGCCGGTGTCCACCGGCCCTGGATCGATCGAGCTGCGCGCCGACGTGTTCAACGTGTTCAATCGCGTCAACCCGAGCGGGGTCGCGAACGGCATCCCGGGCGGGGGCTCGCGGACGCAGGTTGGTCGCCCCGGCGACCCGATCGAGATCGCCAACTCCGGCCCTCCCCGCCAGTTCCAGTTCTCGGCGCGTTATGCATGGTGAGCAAAGCGGCGCGCGTCGGTGACGGGCGCCGGCCCCCTCGATGGTCCGCTGCCATGCGGGGAGCGCTGCTCACGATCATGGTGGCGTGCGGCGATGGTGACGGAGCGAAAGGGGCCGGTCAGACGGCCGTGGATTCGCTCGCACAAATGCCATGGGACAGCGTGCTCGCCCGCGCGCGCGGCACGGACGTCATGTGGCGCATGTGGCGCGGCGACCCAACCATCAACAGGTACGTCGACGGATGGGTGGCGCCGCGGCTGCGGGAGCAGTTTGGCATAACGCTGCGCGCGGTCGAGGGGCAGGGGCCGGAGATCATCAACCAGCTCATCGTCGAGCGCGAGGCGGGACAGACTCGGGGCATGGCGAGCCTGGTCTGGATCAACGGCGAGACCTTCTCCAATCTCCGGCGGGAGCATCTGCTCGCGGGACCCTGGGCGGGCCGCATACCCAACGCCGCGCTCGTGGACAGCGCGTCGCCGATCGTGATGCGCGACTTCGAGCAGGACCCGCGCGGATACGAGAGTCCCTGGGGGCGCGTTCAGTTCGCCCTGATCTACGACACCGTTCGCACGCCGGAGCCACCGCGTACGTTTCCGGATCTGGCCGCGTGGATTCGCGCGCATCCCGGGCGCTTCACGCACGACCAGGGTTTCACGGGCGTCACCTTTCTCAAGATGCTTCTGTACGTCAAGGCGGGCGGAGTGGAACGGCTGCAGGGGGGCTTCGACTCGAGCCGGTACGTCGAGGCCAGGGAGCGAGCGTTCGCCTGGCTCGATTCGGTGCGGCCGTCGTTCTGGCGCGAGGGCCGCACCTATCCGCCAGACGTCGCGGCGATGCACCGCCTGTTCGCCAATCGGGATATCGACTTCAGCATGTCTTACAACCAGCATGAGGTGGCGGCCAAGGTGCGGCAGGGGATCCTGCCGCCGTCGTCACGCGCGCTTCTCCTCCGCGAAGGTACGATGGCCAACACCCACTACGTGGGCATTCCCGCCAACGCACATAACGCCGCAGGCGCAATGGTCGTCGCGAACTTCCTGCTCACCCCGGAGGCACAGTTCGAGAAGCAGCGCCCCTCCGTGTGGGCGGATGGCTCCGTACTGAGCCCCGAGCGGCTGACGCCCGAGTGGCGGGCGCGCTTCGAGGCGCTCGAGGCGGATGCGCGACAGCTATCAGCCGACTCGCTTCGCAAGTATGCCGTGCCGGAAGTCGCACCCCGTTATCACGAGAAGCTGTCCGGCGATTGGCGCCGTCGAATCCGGGGCGCGCCGTGACCGTCGAGTCCCCGCACCCGCTGGACCACTACACGCTACCTCTCCGCAGGCGAGTGACATCGCTGCGGGCCGCCGCACCGCTGCTTGGCGCGGCGCTCATCGCGGCACCCGTCCTGATCGGGATCGTCTACACAGCGGCAGTGACGTTAGGGATTGCCGGTGCCGGCACGATCGAGGCGGGCGGTGGACGCGTGCTTCGCCTCCTGTCGGAGCGGGCGACCTGGGAAGGCCTGGCGTTCACGTTGTGGACTGCCACAATTTCCACCGTGGCGGCAACGGCCGGCGCCGTGCTCGTCGCAGTCTCCTTTCGAGGCTCGAGACTCGCTGATCGCGGCGCGCGAGCCCTGTCCGCGCTGCCCCTCCCCGTGCCGCATCTCGTGGCCGGGCTGCTCGGCGTCTGGATTCTGGCCCAGAGCGGACTGGTCGGGAGAATCGCTTTCGCGGTGGGTCTCATCGACTCGCCAGGCGCCATGCCTGCGCTCGTGTACGATCGGGCAGGGATCGGTCTCGCACTGACCATGGCCTGGAAGGAGTTCGCGTTCCTGTCGGTGGTGGCGGTCGCGCTGCTTGCCACACGAGGCGTCGAGCTGGAGGAGGCCGCGCGCACGCTTGGCGCGGGACCCCTGGCCACCTTCCGGCACATAACGTGGCCCGTGTTGTGGCGCGGACTTCTTCCCGCCGTGGTCGCCGTGTTCATCTTCGTAGCCGGCAGCTACGAAGCAGCGGCGCTGCTGGCGCCGAGCGATCCGCTGTTGCTCCCACTACTGGTCGCGGAACGCGCGAGCGATCCCGAATTGAACAGGCGCGGGGATGCGTACGCGATCAGCCTCCTCCTGCTAGGCATCGGCGTCGTCGCGGCAGTGATGCACGAATGGGCTCGCGCCCGTTGGACCCGCATGCTCGATGACTGACGATCCACGCGCGGCGGTGCCGTGGCCCGCCACGCGTCGCCATCCGGGCGAGCGGGCAGTCCGCGTGGTGCTCCTCGTGGGACTGATCGCCGCGACGTTCATCCCACTTGCGTTGCTCGCGGTCTGGTCGGTGAGCGGCCAATGGCTATTCCCCGCTCTGCTGCCGCGCGCGGTGACGGCTGAAGGATGGCGAGCGCTCGGCGGGGGATCGCTCGGA
>JBGTNB010000328.1:0-1817 GCA_041743285.1 Gemmatimonadaceae bacterium | reverse complement strand
AGGCGTCCGTACGCGATGAGACGCGCCTCTATGGCGCAACATTCGAACAACGCTTCGGACGCACGAGTTTGCAGATCAAAGCCGCGCGTACCGACTTCGAGCGCAACACCTGCAATATTTTCCTCGGTGCGTGCGTTCCCGCCCCGTTCGTGAACGCCAACTTCCGCGAGCAGTTCATCGCGCCGTTTGGCGTTGCCGGAATCCCGTTCCCGGGCTCTGGGCTCGCCTTCGGCGGCGAGGATTATACGTCGGACCTGGTGCGGGCGGACATGCAATCGCAGGTGACGGACCACCACAACTTGCAGTTCGGCGCGTCGTTCATTCGGCACGACATCGTCTACGCCGAAACGCGCGGTGTCCCAGGAAACAGCGGCGCGGCGGAAGTCGTTCCGCAGCTCTATCGCGCCGAGCCGACCGAATTCGCGACCTATCTGCAGGATCGCATCGAGTACGATTTCCTGACGATCAAGCTCGGTGCCAGATTCGACTATGGCAAGGCGCAGGGAAAAGGTTTTTCCGATCCGTTCAATCCCACCGCAGGGACCACCGCTCGTGAGGTTTGCGATGGAACGGCTCCCAACATCAACTCAACGCCATTCACTTTCACGAATGACGATGGCGACGTCCTGACCGGCTCGGCGGCGTGTCTCGCCTCCACCCCCGGCGCCAACGGCAAGCCATTCCTTCTCGACAGCGCCACCACATTGGCGCAGGCTGATGACTTCAAGGAAGCGGAAGCGCGTAAGGCGTTCAGCCCGCGCATCGGCGTGAGCTTCCCGTTGTCGGAGCGCTCGGCGGTGTTCTTCAATGCCGGCCGCTATACAATGAACCCGTTGTACAGCAACCTGTATCGTAATTCAGGTATCGGCACGACTGCGGGGGATGCCGATGGATTCTGCGAAGAAACCGAAGTAAAGCTCGGAACCAACGAATGTTATCCTCCGCTGAGGCCGAACAATCCCGATTTCGTCGGCAATCCAAACCTGTTTCTCGAGCAGGCCACGCAGTACGAGGTCGGCTATGCGGCCGAAGTCGGCAGCGCCTACGCCGTGAACGTCGCGGTATTCAACCGCGATGAGACTGGTCTAAGCGGGCTGGTCGATTCACGCGCGGTGCAGGACATTGGCGCGACGTACAGTGGCGAGGGTCTGCCGAGCTACCGGACGATCGTCAACCAGGATTTTCTAACGGCGCGCGGCATCGAAGTCCAGCTGCGTCGCCGGCTGATGAATTACTGGAACGCCGATATCAACTACGGCTGGTCGCGAGTCACGACCAACTCGCCTCCGCCGGAACGCTCGTTCGAGATCGCGGCGGGCGGTGAGCTGGACCGCACCAAACTGCGCGAGATCGTGTCCGACATCGACCAGACGCACCGGTTCAATGCCACGCTTGGTGTATCCGTGCGCAACGAGGTGCCGGACTGGAGATGGGGCCATCTGCTGCGGAATGCGTCGGCCACGCTGACCTACTCGTTAGCCAGCGGGTTCCCGTATACTCCGGTGCGAGCTCAGAACATTCTCGACACGTTCAATGATGGGAATGCGGCGGACGTCAACACCGGCCGCGCGCCCACGGTGCAGCAGGTGAACGCGATTCTGCAGAAGGGGTTCAATATCGGTACCGTGCGGTACGGCGCGTTTGTCCGAATCGACAACCTGCTCGACCGGAAGAATTGCGAGCAGGTTTACGTCAACACCGGCACCTGCGACTCCGGACTGCGCGATTTCTCCAACCGCCGTGTTGGAAACTTTAACGAAGTATCGTCGACCAACTTCGACCAGCCCGAATTTTTCGGCAGCCGGCGGAGCATTTTC
>JBGTNB010000327.1:0-3198 GCA_041743285.1 Gemmatimonadaceae bacterium | reverse complement strand
CCAGCATACGAGCAGCTCGATGCGCTGGCGCGCGCCGGGTGCACGGCCGGTCGCCCTTCGGCATTTCGTCCGTACCTCACCGGCGATGTGCGGCGCGCGCTGACGGAGAGTGCAGGAGACGAGCGGTGCGTCGGGGCTTTGCGTGAAGAGTTGGTGGGCAGGTTTTTGGCGGGCAACGGGAAAGGGGAAACGGGAAACGTGGGGGCGGGTTCGGGTTCGGGACTTCGGGTCGGCGGCACGGTCGAAGGACGCGCCACGGCGGTCGGGGAGAGGGAGTTTCGTCCGCTGTTTGCCGGTACGCGTCCCGATTCGTTAGGCGATCCGGTGTTCGTGGGTATAGTTCGCGGACGGGTGACGTGGGATGGAGGACCCCAGGTGGCTGCCGTGCTCGAGGGATATGCGCAATCCGATAGGCGGAACGACCCCGCTCAGCGCGGCCGAGGCTTCCGGCAGAGCGAGGCGGTAGTCGATCTGGGGGAAGCATACCTCACGGCGCAGATCGGTCCGCTGACGGCACTGCTCGGCCGCGGCTGGGAAGCCTGGCTAGGCGGAGCGGGCCGCGAATCCATGATGCTTTCGGCGCACGGGCCGCCAATGGACCGTTTATCGCTTCGCGCACGATGGACGCGATTCGAGGCGCGGGGGATGTTCGCGACGGTGGATGACGTGGTGCTCACCGAAGCCGATGGACTGGCCACGGGCACGCCACCTCAGCGGGTGCATCGCTTTCTCGCCGCGCACGCGCTTACCGCACGCATAACGCCGAGCTGGGAAGTGACGGTGGGCGAGACGGCGCTGCTCTCGCGCCGGGGTGGAGGGGTCGATCTGGCATTCGTGAATCCGGTGACCATTTACGTAGTGGCCGAGAATGACTCGAGCCATGCCGGTGGCGCGTCGGACGAGAACAACCTGACCGCTTTCGCTTCTACGCGATTCGTGCGCGGTGGCGCCGCCATCGAAGCGGAGCTGGTAATCGACGACATTCAGATCGATGCCGCCGACAGGGAGAATCTTCCTCACCAGTTGGCCTGGCGCCTTGCTAGCAATCTGGCGGTGCCAATGGCGCGTCCAGCCTCGGTCGGGGTGGAATATCGGCGCGTGGGCAGCTACACCTACCTGCGTAACTACTACGCCGCCGTGTACCAGCAGTACGATGCGCCGATCGGATCGGAGCTGGGGCCCGATGCCGACATGCTGCGCGCATCGGCGGAGCTGTGGCCGAACGCGCGGATGCGCCTGACTGGGGGAGTAGCAAGATGGCGACAGGGTGCGCAGCGTATATTCGATCGCCCATCAGAGGGTGCCTTCGGTCACGCCGGCGAGCCCTTTCCATCGGTAACCACCGAGCGGCCCGCGCCGGTGCGCGCGTGGATAGCGCAGGGCGGGGTATCGGTGCTCGACACCCGATTTACCCTGCGCCTTCTCGGTGAGTTGGCGCGTCTCGAGAACGTCGATCATCAACCGTCGCTCACCGCGACTTCGCTCCGAGCACATGTCATCGGCACGTATCGGTTTCGCTACCCGTAGCGCCGCGCTCGTTGCGACGCTCCTGCTGATGGCTGCGCCACTGGCGCTGGCGCAGGAGGATTCTCTCCCCACCAACGTGGGAGTGGTGCGGCCTGGCGATGCGCTCATGCTAGGGATCTTTGGCGAGCCGGAGCTCAGCGGTGAGTATCTGATCGACAGCCGCGGAATCGTACAGATCCCCGGGTTGGGAGACATCCAGGTGGCCGGACTGAGCCCTTATGCGGTAAAGGACCGGCTACGCGAACATCTGATCGCTCGCGGCAACCTCGAGCCCTCGCTGTCGGTGCAGCTCCTGCTCCGCGTCGCCATTCTGGGTGAGGTGCGGCAGCCTGGCCCGTATTCGGTGGAGCCTGGGGCCAGTCTGCTGCAACTGCTGTCGCGGGCGGGCGGGCCCACGGAGCGGGCAGACCTGACTAAGGCACAGGTCGTACGCGACGGCAGGGCGGTGCGTGTCGACCTGCAGAGCGCGCTGTCGGGAAGCCCGACCGGGCGTTACGTACTGAACTCCAACGACGTGTTGTACATTCCACGCAAGGGCGGATTGACGCGAGAAACCTGGACCATAATTCTCAGTTCGCTGACGGCGGTGCTGTCGCTCGCCAACTTCATCTCGCAGCGCAGATAATCTGTGAGCGAATTTCTGGACGACGGACCAAACACCGGAAGCGGCGCGGGCGATAGAAACCTCGCTCTGCGTAACGCGCTGATCGCCATTCAGCGTCGCTGGTGGCTGGTTGTCGCGGTATTCGCGCTGGTGGTGGCGTTCGCCGTGTGGCGCACGTCGCGTCAGGTGCGGACATACCAGTCCACCGCCGTGGTGCAGGTGGGGGAGGCGCGGCAGCCGATGACGTCCATGACGCAGGCTACGCAGTGGGACTACCGGATAGATCCCATGCAGTCGGCGCAGGAAATCATCAAGAGCAGCCGTATCGCCGAGCGGGCAGCGGCACGTGTGGGGCTCCGGCTGGCGATCGCCTCGCCTCCTGGTATAAGGCGCAGCCAGATCTTCGGAAACACAATCCCGCAGGTCGATTCGTCCCTCCGTTTCGCCGAGTTCACCCTGCGGTTCCGCCCCGACGGCTACGATCTGATGGAGAATGGGCAGGTGCAGGTCTCGGCCGCCTATCGACAGCCGATCGATGCGCGGGGGGTGCAGCTGACGGTGCCCGAGCGGCCGGACCTGGATGAAGCCGAGGCGGTGCTGCAAGTAATATCGCTCACGAACGCCGGATACCAGGTTCGCGGTGGGGTCATAACGCGGGGCCGGCCGCAGACGAACATCATCGAGATCAGCTATACCGGCACCGATCCGTTTACCGTCATGCAGGTGACAAATGCGGTAGCCGAGGAGTACCGCGAATACGCGAGCGAGAACCGGGTCCAGGAGGCGGCGAGCCGCGCCAAGATCATCGAGCAGGCGCTGCTCGACCAGCGGGACCGGCTGGATTCGGCGCAGGGGGAAGTCCAGTCATTCAAAGAAAGGCATCAGCTCAGCAACGTCACGGCGGAGCAGGCAGCGCTGATTACTTCCATTACGCGGTTCGAGGCGGAGCGGGATGCCGCGCTCATCGAGCGTGGCGTCTACCAGCAGCTTATGGGACGGGTCACCGCGGCCGATACGTCGACCGAAGAGCTGCGTAAGCTTGCTGGAAGTGAAGCGGTGCGCAGCAA
>JBGTNB010000326.1:0-8783 GCA_041743285.1 Gemmatimonadaceae bacterium | reverse complement strand
GCGCGAACGTTTGCCGACCGCTCGCCGTCGCCTCGATCGGCCAGAGTGCGCACCGAAACGGCGCCTACGGTCACGTGCATGTCGATGCGATCGGCGAGTGGGCCCGAGAGCCGCGCCCGGTAGCGTGCGACGTCGGATGCGGAACAGACACAGTGCCGCGTGGGATCGCCCGCCGCGCCGCAGGGACAGGGATTCATTGCGCCAATGAGAGTGAACCGGGCCGGATAAGCTATGGCGCATGCCGCACGAGCGATCACCACGCGTCCATCTTCCATCGGCTGTCGTAGTGCCTCGAGCACGCCCCGGCGGAACTCCAGCATTTCGTCTAGAAACAGCACCCCGCGATGGGCAAGACTGACTTCTCCAGGACGCGGTGGATTGCCGCCGCCTATCAATCCGGCGTCGCTGATCGAGTGATGCGGCGCGCGGAAAGGGCCGGTTCCGACGATCGCCTCACCGGGAGCCAGCATTCCGGCCACCGAATGAATTGCCGTCGCCTCTAGCGCGTCGCCCTCGGTGAGCGAGGGGAGGATGCTGGGAAGCCGGCGCGCCAGCATGGTCTTGCCTGCGCCGGGAGGGCCTACGAGCAGCACGTTATGTCCGCCGGCGGCGGCGATCTCCAGGGCGCGCTTGGCGGCTGCCTGTCCCACGACATCGGCCAGATCCAGCGCTTCACGCTGAGCGATCAGCATAACTACTGGCACGGCCGCGCGACGTAGCCCGCCGTTCCGCATCTGGTCGACCAGATCCATCAATGTGGCCGGCGCGTGCAGTATCAGGCCGCCGACCAGGGATGCCTCTGTCACGTTAGGTTCCGGGAGCACCAGCGGTGACCGCGCCTCGCCGGCGAGTCGAGCGACCGGCAATGCGCCGCGCACCGGCCGCACCGAGCCATCAAGCCCAAGCTCGCCCAGGTAGAGCCGGCCCTGCACGGCGGTCTCGGAAAGTTGTCCGGTAGCGACCAGAACGCCAAGCGCGATCGGGAGATCGAACGCGGTTCCCTCCTTTCTGACATCGGCGGGGGCGAGATTGATCGTTATGCGTCGCGGAGGCAGGCGGAAGCCGGCGTTGACCAACGCAGCGCTTACCCGCTCACGGCTCTCCTTGACCGCCCCAGCGGCGAGCCCGACGATCGTCCACTGCGGCAGCCCCTGCGCCGCGTCCACTTCGACTGTGACTGGATAGGCTTCGATTCCCTGGACGGCGGCGGACCGGATGGCGGCGAGCATGGGCCCACGATGGCAGGCCGCTCATTCCCGCTTGCCATCGTTGCAATGCACGAAGCATCGGACTGCCTCGCCTGCAGCATCACGCTCTTCTTTTGCTCGACGGAGACCCCGCGCGGACGACATCTACACGCTGATGAATCGCGGTGATGCGCTGCGGTACGATTCGAAGTTCGACTAGATCACGCTCGTGGATGCATCGGCTGGGGTCGAGAGTCCCGGGGGGGCGGGTTGAATGTCGCCGCCGCCTATGCAGGAATTCGAAAGGCGAATCCAGGTCGGCGCCAACATATGCGTGATTGAACGCTCTCGCGCGCGGGCCTGTACGAGGGCCTGACATTGCGGTGCGCGTGCTTCCTCAAATGACGAGCTTCTGAAGTCGGCCTAGATATGCTGGTCAACGAGGATTGGATTGCCGTCGGGATCAACCACGACGAAGCTGGCGGGGCCCGTGGTGCTCTCGTCCGCCTCATTTGCGAACTGCACGCCCTTCGCCCGGAGCCGACGCTGAAGCTCGCGCACGTCGGTGAACGTCGGGAGCGGCCGCGCGTTGCCGTCCCAGCCGGGATTGAAGCTCAGCATATTCCGCTCAAACATGTCTTGGAAGAGGCCAATGATGGCATCCTCGTTCTTCATGATCAGCCAGTTTTGAGAGGCGTCTCCGGTGAAGACGGTGAAGCCGAGCTTTTCATAGAAGTCGCGCGAGGCAGCGATGTCCTTGACGGTGAGGCTGACGGAAAAATTGCCGAGTTGCATGGGATCGATTCTCCTCCGGGAATGAAGCGGGGCGGGAAGCAGCCGTCAGTTTGTACGCTCCACCCATTGGCGCGCGTCACCCAAAAGGATGATTTGGCGGCCAAAGGATGAATATCACCCGTTTAGCTAATCAACCTGAACCCGGTTCTCAGGGCTTTGCGACCGGGTACACGCGCCCGCCTTTGATCACGTATCTGACTGTGCGGGTGTTTTTAATGTCGATTGCTGGATTCGCGGTCAGGACGACGAGATCGGCAACCTTGCCCGCCGTGACGGTACCTAGCGAATCAGCTGCCCCGAGAACCTTCGCCCCGGTCGCCGTCGCCGCGGTAATCGCTGCCAGGGACGTCAGGCCCGCTTTACGCACGAGAAGCTCCAGCTCTTCGTGAAGTAGGGGAAGCGGCGACATGGCCGTGTCCAGCATTCGGTCGGTTCCTGCCAGGATCGGAACGCCCAAGGCGTGAGCACGCCGCGTGAACTCGAATCCCCAATCTTCGAGTGAGATCCATCGTCGCTGCAGGCTGTCGCCGGACGCGGCCGCACGCGTGCTCCGCCGCTGTGTGACATGGAGCGTTGGCTCTAGAACGGTGCCCCGCTCGACCATGAGCGTCAGGAGTCGCGCGATGGAGGGCGCAGACACGGGGACTGCCAGATAGTCGTGGAACCGTGCCGAGGCACCCTCACGCTGGGGCATGCTATCCATCCCCTCGAGGACGATGCTCATAACGTGCGACATGACGTCGACACCGGCGGCCACCGCTTCGCTAGGACGGGTCGGTATGATCGCCGCGTGTGCCCAGACTTTCAGCCCGGCGCGATGTGCTTCCGCGGTGAGTGACCGCACCAGCTGCGGCGGGATGTCGGCGTAGAGCTTGATCCCCGTGGCGCCAGTGGCCCTCGCCTCGATAATCAGCTGGCGGATGTCGGAGGTATCGGTAACAGCACGGAGCCACGGTGCTTCACCCGGCCTACGGCCATGCGCAATCGGAGCAACACGATCGTCGACCGAGATCCAAGTAGGCCCCGCGACTAGCGCGGAGTAGAAGATCCGAGGGTAGGGGGAAGCGGCATCGCTCGACTCGGCCGCGCGCTCCGCCAGGACTATTGCGTCACCTGCCATGTCGCGTACAGTGGTGATGCCGCCGCGAAACATTCGCCCGAGTACGTCATCCTGCAGCGCGCGAGTCGTGAAAGGCAGCGTGGCGTGGACATGCGCGTCGATCAGGCCGGGGATCACAAAGTGACCGGGAAGCCTCATGATCTCGACACCCTTCAGATCTCGGCGCTCGTGTACCGGGTACACTTCTGTAACACGCCCCTGCCGAATCAGGACGGTTTGATGGAGAAGGGGCGCCGCGCCAGTACCGTCAATCACTCCGACGTCTACAAGTGCCACTCCGCGAGGACCTCGACCAGCGTCGCTGATGCCGGTAACGGAAAGTGGCGCAGACATCGGCGACGGGGGGGACGCTGTGTGACACGCGGTTACGACTCCCGCTGCGAGCATCAGTCGCGGTGCGCGTCGAGCCATTGATGCAAGGGGAGACCTTTGACTGACAGGCAATGACATGCGCATGCGACATCTCTCGAGATTGGATTAGAGCACGCGTTCGGACTCTAGAACCTACCGCTCGACGAATGAGAATGTCCAATAGTATGTTGAGGCTCTATCAATATCGGAATTCGAATGAATAATATTCCCGACGCCCGCCAGATCGAGCTGTTCCTGCTAGTTGCGGACACGCTCCATTTCGGCCGAGCAGCGGAACGCGCGGGTATCGCACAACCGGCGCTCAGTCTGCAGATCCGCCGCCTGGAGCAGGCGGTTGGCTTCCGCGTCTTCAACCGCACCAGTCGACGCGTCGCGCTCAGCGAGGAGGGGGACGCGTTTCGGCTCAGCGCGCAGCGGGGTCTCGCGGCACTCAGAGAAGGGGTGCTCGCCGGGCGTCTAATCGCCTCGGGATACGCCGGCCGACTCGTCGTCGGCTACTCGGGCACGGCAATGCTCATGCAGCTGCCTCGCGTCCTGCGGGCGTTCAGCAGGGACCATCCCCACATCGATCTAGAGCTGCGCGAGGTTGCGAGCGCGCCACAGCTTCAGTTGCTCATCGACGGTGCACTTGATGCAGCGTTCGTGGCGGCGGACGCACCGATCACAACTTCCGCAATCCGGACGGCCGCCGTGTGGCCTGACGACATCATGTTGGCCGTGCCGAAGGACCACGCGTTGGCCGGGCGCCTATTGGTCGATCCGCGCTTGCCCTTACGTCACGAGCTAGGACCGCTCGTCCTTTTCCCGCGCGACCAGGCTCCCGCCATTCACGATGTCCTGCTGTCGCTGTGGCGGCAGCTGGGTGGGACCCCTGACGTGGCTCAGCGCGCTCAAACGTGGCACATGATCGTATCTCTCGTGGCCGCAGGAATGGGCTCATCGTTGGTACCGGCGGCTGTGAAGCGGTTGAGGGTGCCCGGCGTGCGCTTCATCGGAATGCGTCCATCACCGCTCCAGATCGGCGTCGCGCTCTGCGTCCGACAAGCGGACGACCGTCGCCTGGTGTCAGCCTTGACGGAGCACGCGATGCGGTAGCAGTCCCTCGAAGCCGCGGACTCGGAACTAGATGAGCCGCCTCAATCACAAGCGTGATCTAGTCGAACTTCGATTCGTATCGCAACGCACCACCGCGATTCATCAGAGTGTAGATGTCCCACTTCGTGTTTCCTCTCGGCCTCTCGAGCTTCTGCGCCATCACTACGTTCTTGCCGTCCGTTCGAAGATGTATGGCGCCGAACACAGCGACACTTCGGTCGATCTTGTCGACGATCTCGTCGAACTCGCTCACGAGCTTTTTCGCCAACGCCGACCCCTCAGGCGCGAGGGGAATCTCCTGTCGCAACTGCCTGAGCCTGGCCTTCATTATCTCCGGGCGTTTTATCGCGTTAGGGGACGAGCGACCGAGCTCGGTACTGAAGACCAGAGGCCGATTCCCTCTGCCGTGCCGGCCGGTGGCCCCCAGAGCGTCCGCGCGCGGGTGCGAGTGGGACTCATTATCGCCGCTCGAGATTATCGTGGCGATTGAATTGGTAGCCTCCAGGAACCGCGTCGAGACATCCGCGCTTCCATGATGACAGGCCTTCGCAACGTCGACCTCGAATACCCGGCGCGCGGCAGCGATGAGCGTGTCATGATCATCGCGAGTCGCCGGCCGAGGGTCGAGGCCTGTGTGGTGTTCGAGAAGCCATTCCTGTGCCGGGATGTTCAGATCGCCGCCTAGCAATATTCTGACGTCGCCATAACGCAGCTTGAGGACCACCGAGTGGCCGTTCTTGGTCAGTCCGGGACCTCCGAGCCAACGAAGACCGGATGTCCCGCCGTCCTCGTCGGGCACCGGTCCCAGCACCTCGAGCTCCACACTACCGGAGCCAGGGTTCCATCCCGAAAGAAATTCGTTCGCCCTGCCAATGCTTCGAAACTTCTCGAATGAACCGTTCGCCAATCCCTTCGATAGCATCGCGGCGTACTGCTTGTCGTACTGTGATCGGGACGGATGCTTCCAGTTCGACTCTTTGCCGAGAAAGACGGCGAGCTCATTCTCATCCTTGCACAGCTGCGTTAGACATGACCGGCCATTGATCTTCTGCATCTTCCCGAGTGGGTCGCTGCCCCGGTACTCGAGGATCCCATTGTTGTACATTACATCGAACTTGACGTTAGGCAGCGTGAATAGGTCGGCAAAGCCCAGGTAGTGATCTTCGTCGGGGTGGCTGATGATTCCGGCGTCAAACACCCATGGCTCGCTGAATCCTCCATACCGCCAGTTAAGAAAGCGGTACATGCTGTCGTCGGCGCCGGCGTCGATGACGAGGTGCTCATCCTCCGGCGTCACGACCAGGCAGCCATCGCCCTGGCCCACGTCGACGAAGACCACTTCGAGAATGCGCTTCCGCTCAATGTCCGCCTCGCGCATCCAGCCTTCACAACCTCGCGCGCGGACCTGCCGCCAGTCGTTATGCTTACCCTTCTTCAGTCGAAGCCAGTCACCCCAGAGGAGGTGCTGGATGACGGCGCCATCAGGCTCGGCATGTACGAATGGATTGCCGAATCCGGCAAAGCGTGTCGAAGCGGGAGTCGGCCGCTGAGGCATCTTGGCTCCCCGGGTTTATTGGGCTCTACTGCTCGGGCATGGTTAGTCCCACCACGGCGAGCCACTCGCCATCGGGGCTCACCGCCAACCGAGTCACCCGCGCCATTCCCGGATCGCTGAACGTCGTCACCGCCACCCAATCACCACCCGGCGTCCACCGATAGAGCGTATCCGCCTCCGCCATCAGCAACGATCCGTCAGGCATCCATGCGTAGTCCTCCTGGCCCGGACGCGTGCGCACAAGTCTCTCGATGGAATTGGTGCCGGGGTCCACGCGCGCGATCCACCATTCGTCAGGCGCCACCTTGAGCACCACGCTCACCCCGCCGCCCGGCATCGGCTGAATCGACCTCCCAATTCCCTCGGCCAGGACAGCGGACGCGCTGTCGCCGGGAGCGGCGCGTTGAAGTGTCGGCGGGTCGCCGAGCACGAACATGAACAGCGTGCGCTCATCAGACCATGCGTGATATCCGACCGGCTTCACATGCTCGAGAATCACCGACGGAGCGGCCCCGTCGAGCGGAAAGCGCCAGAGCCGCTGCGCCGAGTCGCGCTCCACTCGAACAACGCTTATCGCTTGCTCACCGGGAATCACCGTGGCCGAGTACTCGCTCTCGGGCGCCGTCGCCGTAACGCGAGTGGTCATGCCTGACGCGATATCGTACCGATAGATGTCGGCCTGAGCATCATCGCGCACCGAAGTAAAGAATATCGTGCGCCCGTCCGGCGTGAACGACGGCTGGTTATCGTAGCCAGCTCGCGCCGTGATGTTGCGCGGCGTCCCGACTGCGGGCCCCGAGTCTGTCGTCGTTATCGGCACGAGGAAGATCTCGGTGTCCGGTGCCTGTGCGTAGGCTCCGGAAGGGAGAACCGCCATTGCGCCCGCCGCGAGCGCAATCATTGCGAGGTGCATCCGATGGAGTTTCAAGGACAGCTTAGACATTCGTTCATTAGAACATGATCCTCAATTGCACCCCGCACTTGGCACTTCGCCCTTCCCCTCTCGCACTTCGCACTTCCCCTCTCGCACTTCGCACTTCGCACTTCGCACTTCGGCTTTTCCTCGCAACTCGCATCTCTCATCTCGAGTTCGAGCTCAGCCTTACGACAGCATCGGCCCCCCGCCTCCCGCATCCAGCTCGAACCGCGGAATGACAGCATCGAATGGTGTACCGTCGACGCGCACGAACGAATATGTGCCCTCCATGTGCCCGCGGCGCGATTTGAGTACGCAGAAGCTCTGATACTGATGCACGTCGCCGGGACCGAGCAGCGGCTGCTCGCCGACCACCCCCTCGCCCTCCACTTCGGTATCCTCGCCTATCGAATCGTGGATCAGCCAGCGACGTCGCAGCAGCTGCGCCGGTTGGTCGCCGACGTTCTCGATTCGGATGAAATAGGCGAACACGTACCGGCCGCCGTGCGGCTCGGAATGCTCGGGAAGGAACAGCGGCCGCACAGTGATGCGCACGCCGTTTGTGATCCGATAAAAGAAGGAGGTCGCAGACACGCCCGCAGCATACTGCCGCCGCGCCGTAGGCGCCACGTACCGCGGCCGTCACGCAGCGCGCAAATGGATGCTCACCACCGTTCCCACTCCCGGCTCGCTGGCAATGTCTATTTCGCCTCCCCAGCCTTCCAGAATCTGACGGCTGATCGCAAGGCCGAGCCCGCTGCCGCTGGTCCGGGTAGAGAAGTGCGGCTCGAAAATGCGCGGGAGAAGATGCGAGGCTATCCCCTCGCCGTCATCGCGTACATCGACGCGCACGCGCTTGCCGTTGGCCTCGATAGCCACCTCCACGCACGAGGCGCCGGCAAGGCGCGCATTCTCGAGAACGTTGATCAACACCTCCCGCAGCTCATCGCCGCGGGCGGCGACAAGAACTGGTTCGGCTGCTCCGGCGATCCGCCACTCCGTTCCGTCCCGTCCAATTCGCTCGAGCTCGACCGCATCGCGCGCTACAGCGGCCACATCGGTCGGTTCAGCGGGCAGCCGCTCCGCCGGCGCCATTCCATACCGACTGAATCCTCGCGCGATTTCATCCAGCCGGTCGATCTCGGACAGGATGCGCGTCACGTTGCTATCGAGAACGTCCTCAAAGTCCACTCGCGCATCGGAGTACGCGCGCCTCAGGTGCTGCACGCCGAGCCGGATGGGCGTCAGTGGATTCTTGATCTCGTGCGCCACCTGACGAGCCATCTCGCCCCACGCCAAAACCCGCTGCGCTCTCGCCATCTCCGTCACATCGTCCAGCGTGAGGACCGCCCCTCCGCGGGCGAGCCGCGTAAGGCGGGCATGCAGTTGACGGCCTTCGCGCTCGACATCGAATTCTTCCTCGTCGGCCGAACGGTTCAGGAACGCCGTCACCACTCCGGCGAGCGGTTCGCCTACCGCCTCTCCCACGGGCTCGCCGGCGGCCGGCTCGTGCCCCAACAGAGCCGCCGCTCGTGGATTGGCTATCGTGACGCGCCCTTCATTGGAAACGGCGATCACCGCGCTGGCCACGTTCCGTAGCACCGCCGTAGTGCGCCGCTGCGCCGACTCCAGCTCGGCACGGCTCTCGTGGAGATCGCGCCCCATGCGTCGGAAAGCGGAGAACACGGGGACAAACTCCGCGGGTGGACGCGCCGGCAGCGGCGGCTCCAGCTCGCCGCCGGC
>JBGTNB010000325.1:0-3217 GCA_041743285.1 Gemmatimonadaceae bacterium | reverse complement strand
GACCATGTCTCCGAGGTGGGAGATCTGTCCGACGAAGCCGCGCACCAGGTCGCCGAAATGGATGTTGAGCTCGCGGCCACGAGTCGGTGAATCTCCCTTGGCCATGTACTGCCGCAGAATCTCCACCGGCTCGGCGCCCTGAACGAGCATCGAACCGAGATTCCGGATCAGCGGCGAAAGAATGTCACCGCGGGAACGGTCGAGTGCGAAGGCGCTGCCCACCGCATCGGCTTCCTGTCCTAACGAGCGGAACAGCCCCCCGACGACCTTGGTCTGCCGGGACAGGTTGACCAGCCGCTCCTCGAGCGATCTGGTCAGCCGCATCCAGTAATAGAGCTCCAAACGCTGCTCCCGGGAGAGCGCATCGGAGGGACGCGCCGCGGACGCGGCGCCTGCCCCTCCCTTCTTCCTGCTTCCCCCCTGCTTCGCCCCCGTCCGAACAGGCATCAATACGCGGCCCGCAGCGCGTGAGATGGATCGGCGGCGCGGTGCACCATCACGAAGAACCGCTTCACGTTCCGGTCGAGCCGGCTCTCCCCTGTCTGGTTCGTCGCGGCATCAATGCGCGTGTAGTGGCCACCTTCGGAGCTCAGTCGCAGTTCGACGGAGCCGAGCGGGCCGTTGAACGCCCGCCGACGCTCCTCGGCGGCAGTCATCGACAGGCCCAGGCCCGGAAAGAATTCGTCGGCGATTGCAATCACCTCGTCAGGCACGAGGTGCGTGCGATGGAAATGTCGCATGGTCCTATTGAATGGGATTCCGCTCGGCGACGACTTCCTGCATCCAGTCTATTCGCTCGAGCGGGGCGGTCGAATCGCGACGGAAACGTATACCGATAGCCCACTGGTCGGCGAGCAGAAAGCTCACCGTCGCCTTGTATGTGCCGGCTTCGGGAGAGGGAGCGAGCCCATCGTACGTCTGCTTGCCCTGAACGTTCTGGGCAAAGAGTTGCCCCTCGCCATTCTCCACAGGGCGTCCGGTCTCGCGATCGAGGACGACGACGGTGTACTCGATAGGCTCCCGTGCCGCCGGGGGCGACACATTCGACGAAACGCGGAATGTGTACGATTCGCTCCGCTGCCTGAACCCCGGCGCCTCATCGGCCGCGGGGCCGCATCCGGCCGCAAGAGCGACCCCTAACACAGCGAGCCGGGCCAACCGTCTCATGCCGGGTAGTACTCCAGGCCGAGGTGGGTTATCTGCTCTTCTCCCATCAGGTGCCGCAGCGTGTTCTTGAGCTTCGTCTGCTGAATGAACAGATCGTGCTCCGGCTGGAGCCCCGGCGCGGCCATGGGACTCTTGTAATAGAATGAAAGCCATTCCTGAATCCCCTTCATCCCCGCCCGGTGCGCAAAGTCGGAGAAAAGCGCCAGGTCGAGGACGATCGGTGCCGCGAGGATGGAATCACGGCAGAGAAAGTTGATCTTGATCTGCATCGGATAGCCCATCCATCCGACGATATCGATGTTGTCCCATCCTTCCTTGTTGTCGCCGCGCGGCGGGTAGTAGTTGATCCGCACAACGTGCGCAAAATCCTTGTACAGCGCCGGATAGATGTCCGGCTGGAGAATGTTGTGGAGTACCGACAGCTTGGACTCTTCCTTGGTCTTGAACGACGCCGGATCGTCGAGCACCTCTCCATCGCGGTTGCCCAGGATGTTCGTCGAGTACCAGCCCTGCAGGCCTAGCATTCGGGCCTTGAGCCCCGGGGCGATAACCGTCTTCATCCACGTCTGCCCGGTCTTGAAATCCTTGCCCGAGATCGGCAACCCGCGCTGGATCGCCAACTCCTGCAGCGCCGGGAGATCGACGGTGAGGTTAGGCGCGCCGTTGCAGAACGGGACTCCCTCCATGAGCGCGGCGTACGCGTAGAGCATCGACGGAGCGATCGCATCGTCGTTTCGCTCCATCGCCTTCTCGAACTGCTCGATGGTGGCGTGCTGCGGGCCCGGCCGGATGAAGACCTCCGTGGATGCGCACCACACCATTACGAGCCGGTCCAACCCGTTGTCAGCCTTGAAGTCCCGGATGTCCTGCCGTAGCTGCTCGGCCAGGTCCCGCTTGGTCTTTCCTGTCTTGACGTTGGTGCCGTTGATGCGCGACACGTACTTATTGTCGAACACGGCCGGCATCGGCTTGATTCTAGTGAGAAAGTCCTGGAGCGGCGCGAGGTGCTTTTCCTCGAGCACTCCGGCATTCAGAGCCGCGGCGTAGGCGTCGTCAGGAATCGGATCCCAGCCGCCGAAGACGAGATCATCTAGCGAAGCCAGTGGAACGAAATCCCTGATCAGCGGAGAGCGATTTTCAGTGCGCTTGCCCAAGCGAATCGTCGCCATCTGAGTGAGCGATCCTATCGGCTGGGAAAGTCCGCGGCGGATCGATTCGACGCCGGCTATAAAGGTTGTGGCAACGGCGCCAAGCCCCGGGGTGAGAATGCCGAGGCGCCCGGCCGCGGGCCGCAGCGCGCCGGATGGCGTACTGCCTGTGGAGGAACCCTGCACCAAGTTATGTCTCCCAAGTCAGCCTTTTCCGCCGGCTGCCATCAAGCAGCGCGCCTGGAAGAGCTCGCCGGTATCCGCCCTTTCTACCGGGCAAACTTCAACCGTCGAACGACTGCCAGGCGGTCGCGGGAAAGGAAGTAATCGCAACGAGATACGAAACGGGGCTGGAGATCCCGCTCCAGCCCCGACAAGCTATCGGCAGCGCTACCGCCCGGCAACTGCGTTACGGCACCTGCCAAGCGAAGGTGCCGGTGAGCGACACGTTGTCCCTCGTGTAGGTGTTGGCACCATCGGTGGTCGTGGCTCGCAGAGTCACGATCGAACCTTCGGCAACTCCATTCACGGCCAGGTTCTGTGTGCGACCGGGGCTCACCTGACCAACGAAGATCGGCGTTCCTCCAGAAACGACATAAACATTCACGGCCTGCGAAGCACTGTTGGTAACGGACAGCGTTATCTCGGACTGAGGTACACCAGTTTCGACCTCGACCCGGCGAGAGCACGCACTTGAGGAAGCTACCACCGCAACCAGCGCCAGCGTGGCGAAGAGGGATCTCATCGGCTATGGCTCCAAATGTGTTGACGCGTTTGACAACGGCGCCTGAACAGTCGCGCCAAACGAACTGTGGGGTGCAAGAAGGAGGCCCGGTAAGCCCCTTCGGTACCTACTTGTATACCGGCATGCCCCCGGACTTGTACCGCGCCCAGTACTCGTT
>JBGTNB010000324.1:0-24162 GCA_041743285.1 Gemmatimonadaceae bacterium | reverse complement strand
TCGCCTGACGAGCGTCCGAGCGCCGGCGCGGTGGGCGGTCGGCGGGTTGCTGATCGTGTTGTCGGTCTCGGTGATCCTGGCCGGATGGCGATTCGTGGCCGGCCGCTCGGCCGATACGCCGGTACTCGCAGTGGGAACGATTCGAGATCTGGTTACCCCCGACTCGCTGCAGTTGGGAGGCGTGCTCAGCGAGATGCTGGCCACCAGCCTTGGCCGCCTGACGAGCCTGCAGGTGATCGCCAATTCCCGAATCCTCGAGCTGGTTCCACCGGATGCGAGCATGTCGCGCACCGACGCGGCGCGTCGTGCAGGCGCGACCGAAGTACTCGAAGGCGAGTTGATACCCCTGCCGGAGCAGCGCCTGCGCTTCGATCTACGCCGGGTTGATGTGGAAAGTGGCATGGTGCGCGGCGGATATCAGATCGTCGGCACGGACCGCATGGCGGTTTTCGACAGCGTGACGGTGCTCATTGCCGCGGACCTCGGGGTTGCCGCGCCTACCGGATCGCTGGCCGAAGTGAGCACCCGCTCGCCGATTGCCTATCGGCTGTATGAGGAAGGGCTTCGCGCGTTCTACCAGTACGATTCTTACGCTGCGCACCGGCTTTTTTCGGCGGCGGTACGAGAGGATTCGACTTTCGCGATGGCCACCTATTACGCGTGGCGATCGGCGACGACGATTGGCAGCAACCAACAGGATACGATTGCCGATCGTGCGGTGAGGCTCGCGTCGCGCGCATCGGACCGCGATCGCCTGCTGATTATCACGCACGTTGGCTCAACGCGTTCGGACATTCGTGTGCTGGCGGCCGCAGACTCGCTGGCGAGATTGTTTCCTAACGATCCGGAGGCGCTGGTGCGTGCCGGCGATGCGATCCCGGATTTGTCCCACGCGGTGGCGTTGCTCAACCGTTCGATCGCTGTCGACTCGGCTTCGGGTGTTGCGCCCTCGGCGGCCTGCCGGATGTGTGACGCGCTGAGCGCTCTAGCGCAGCGATACGACTGGGCGGATTCGTCCGCGGCGGTCGAACGCACCCTGGCTCGCTGGAGCCGCTTGCGTCCCGTCGACCCTACGCCGTGGCGCATGCGAGCCGAGTATCTAGTCGGGATAGGAAGGCGTAACGATGCCGAAGACGCACTGCGCCGCGCGGCGTCGCTCGGGGCCACGAATCTAATGCCGGAGGAGACGAGGCTCGCCTGGGCGCTTCGCTCCGATGATCTCGACGCCGCCGATGCCATCTGCCGTACGCAGCTGGCGGTAGATGGGGGCACGTTTCTTCGATATCGGTGGCTCTGTACTATCGCTCTCCGAATGCAGGGTCGTTACCGGGACGCGCTCCTGCTCGTGCGAGCCGGTCGGGCTCCAGGTTCGGCGTCGGGGGAAAGGGGGCTTCCGGCGGACCCGTACAACGATGCGATTCTCGACCTCGAGATGGGTCGTCCGCGACTAGCGGCGAGCCAGTTCATGCGGATGGCGGAGGAAGCCGTGGCGGACACCCAGCGTCCCCCCGGCCTGAAGGCCCGTGAAGTTGCCTGGCGCCTAACGCTGTCGGCAACGGCGTCGGCGGCTGCCGGCGACACGATTCGCGTTCGGTCGCTGATCGACTCCGTTGAAACGATAGGTCAACGCAGCCTGTTCGGCAGGGATCGGCTGCTACACCATTTTCTTCGCGGCTTGCTGCTCGCCCGGGCGCAGGAGCATGAGGCCGCCGTTCGCGCCTTTCGGTCGGCGGTCCATTCACCTTCACAAGGATACACGCAGATCAATGCGCACATGGCACGCAGCCTCCTTGCGCTAGGCCGGCCATCGGAAGCCGTTCCGGTGATGCAGGCGGTATTGCGTGGAGGGATCGAGGGTTCGGGGTTGTACCTCACGCGTACCGAAGCGCACGAGTTGCTTGCGCAGGCCTTTGACGCGTCGGGGCAGCGCGATAGTGCGGCCTCGCATTTCTCGATCGTCGCGCGCTCCTGGCGCAACGCCGATTCTGTGTTGCACGCGCGGCGAACTGCGGCGCAAGACCGGTTAACAGGCACAACGATCTCGCGGCGCTGAACCGGCACAGATTGCATTGCGGGCTGCCGCTCCCCGCCGTAACCTTTCGGCCGGACTTTCCGGAGTGGTATGTCGCGTTTTCGTCTTCGGACACGCGGTGCCGTCTCGCTGGCCGGACCGTCGGGCACTATACCGCTCGAGGAGCCGCACCTGGTCGCTTTCCTCGTCATGCTCGCGCTGGCGGGCGACGAGGGCGCGTCCGAAGAAGACCTGCTGCTCCGCCTCACGCCTGAAGCAACGGCGGAGCATGGCCGAATAGAACTGTCGCGGCTCGCCGCCCTGCTGCGCTCGCGCCTTGGCGAGGAGGCGTCGGTCGTGGGGACATCGCTCGGGTACGCCCTCGCACAGGGCACCGTGTCGGCGGACGTACTGGTTCGGCAAGTCCCGTCCGAAGAGGGGTGCGCGTCGTTCATGGCCGGCTTCGTTCTGCCGGGATCGCCCGAATACACGGAATGGCTGGTCGAACAGCGGCGGCGCGTCGAGCCCGTCGCAACTATGCTTTGGCAGTGGGGCCAGTCACGGCGCGCTGCCGCGCTCGCAGCCGTCGCACTGCTCGTGCTGGGCGCAATCGCTGCCTATCTACTGACGCCGCGCCGGATCGCCGGATTCTCGGTAGGCGACGCGATACTGCTGGCCGACGTGCGCAACGAAACGGGCGATCCCGAGTTGGATGCCGGACTGAGTACCGCCGCCGCGATCACGTTGCAGCAGTCGGGTCGCCTGCGACTTTACCCCCGTTCAAGACTCGCCGCCATCTACGCGCTCATGCAGATCACCGATGGCGATACGGCGCTCACGTTCGAGCTCGCGAAGGAAGTGGCGGAGCGGGACAACGTAAGGTTCGTGCTCGGTCTGCAGGTGGCACGCACGGGCGACCGGTTTCATGTCACCGCTAGGCTGGCCGATGTGACAGGTGCACAGAAGGAAGTGGAAGAAACGGCGACAGCTGCCTCACGCAAGGAGGTGCTGGGCGCGCTGGATGCAGTCCTACTCGTCATGCGCCGGCGACTGGGCGAGTCTCGTGCCGAGCTGCATGACCGTCGCCTACCGCTGCCTCAGGTCACCACCGCCTCACTTGCGGCGCTGCGATCGTACTCAGAGGGATCGGCGGCATGGAATCGCGGGGACTACGCGCTGGCCGGCGAGCTCTGGATGCGCGCCGTCGATTTGGATACAGGATTCGCCATGGCCTACGGTGCGCTCGGGCGCTGGCACTACCATCACCATAGCAGAGCGGACGGCGAGCGATACTACAGTGCGGCGCTCGCGCGCGCACATCGGCTAACCGAGCACGAGCGACTTCGTCTTCTCGAGGCGCAGGCCTCATATCTCGGCCTTCGAGATTCGTCGCTCGTGCTCTCCGGGATGATCGCAGCGCGGTATCCCAGCGTCTCCACCTGGTACAACCACGGAACGGGGCTGCTCCGGGCACAGCGTCGCGATGATGCGATCGCCGCACTCAAGACCGCGCTGTCATTCGATTCAACGCATGTCAACAGCCACTTGAACATAGCGACAGCCACCAAAGGGCAGCGCCGCGAAGGAGACGCGCTCGTCCACTACGCGGAGGCTGGCCGTCTCGATTCACTGGCGCTCTATCGTAACAACATCAATCATGAATGGGGCAGTGCTCTCGTGACGGTGGGGCGTCTGGCCGAGGCTGAGTCGGCGTTTCGAAGGATGTCCGAACGCCCGTCCATCAGCGACCGCGCTCTCGGCCTGCGTTCGCTAGGCTACCTGGCGCTCTGGCGTGGCCGCGTCGAGGAGTCCATCGCATTGTTTGGCCAGGCATCCGACGCCAGCAAGCAATCGGGATCGCCGCTCGGCGAGGCTAGAAACCGGTTGCTCATGGCCGCGTCGTATCGCGCTGCCGGAAGGGAGCTCGACGCCGGCCGCGAGATCGACCGCGCGATGAATCTCATGGCGTCCCCCAGCCTCGAGCCGCTGTTTCTCGCCATGCTTGCGACGAGCTGCGCCAGGCTCGGTCGTGCCGATGACGCTCGGACCATTCTGAGCGCGCTCCACGCACGCATGTCGCCGGAGAACGGCATGGATTCCGCGTCCGCGGCGTACGTTTCGGGGCTCGTGCATCTCGCCGAGCAACGGCCGGCTGACGCCCTCGCGGCAGCGCGGCGCGCGGCACAGCTGCAGTTGCGCATCCCTGTGCTGATGCTCGAAGCCGAGGCATTTGCCGCGATGGGCCATGCCGACTCCGCGCGGGTCAGCTTGGAGCGTTTGCTGCATGAACCGGGATTCGGTGTCGATGCCGAATTCGACTGGCTTCACGGGCATCTCTTGCTAGGCGAGCTTCAACTTGCCGAAGGGGATACGGCCGGTGCCAGGCGTTCGTACAAACGGTTGGTGGATCAGTGGCGGGATTCGCCGACCGAGCTTCCCGATCTCGTCGTGGCTCGCTCCCGGCTCGCTTCACTCGCTCAGGAACGCCGATAGGCGGGCTCCCTCCCGAACAGTGCCGATCGAAGCGCGGGCACCGCCCGGCGCCGGGTAAAATTCCGGCTGGAGATCTTCGATGCAGACGGGGGAGTCTAGCGTCGGAAGCGTGCCTTACAACCGGCACGATTCCAACTCCTGATCACGGGAACTCAGCCAGTGCCGTTCTTCGACGACATGTACTTAAGCGATTCATCGAGGAGCTCACGGAGCACGGCGAGGTCGATATCGGACAGCTTCTTGACGTACAGGCAGGACTTACCCGTCTTGTACTTCCCGAGTCGCGCCATGATGCTGTCATAACGGTCGAAGCCGGCGACAACGTATAGCGTGAGGGCGCTTTTTCGCGGGGAGAATCCGGCAAGAAACCAATCGCCCTCTCGGCCGCTCTCGTACTTGTAATGATAGTGCCCAAAACCGACGATGCTGGGGCCCCACATCTTCGGATCGCTGTGAGTAGCATCTTTCATGAGCTCGACGACGGTACGGCAGTCCTGGCGGCGCGTCTCGTCGGGAATGGCAGCGATGAAATCGCTGACGCTCACATCCGTCGGCTGTGTCTTGAGCTCTGCCATGCTGGGACCTCCGTAGTCGAGGTAAGTAGGCGCGCCTATTTCGTCCAGTGGAGCCTAACGTGATCCGGACCGAGAGTTGAGCGTTCAGGCCGCCGAGTTCATGCGGGCCCTGGTTGCCGGGCTTCGGGGGAATGACGGTTCCGACAACTTCTCAAGTGGCGTCACCCGGCGCATGGGTCAGGCAGCAGCCGAGGATTCGGGTGTCCGAGCCCGGCCAGTCGGTCCCAGATGGGTATCGCCGAACCCGGTCGGATACTTGAGTCCATAGCCCAGCGCCCGGTCGAACCCGATGTGCGCCGTCCAGATGAGCACGAACGGAAGCTTGTCGGCGTTGCCACTTGCGGCAAGTGCCATCCCCGACCCGAGCGGGAGCACGTAGGAGTGGGCACAATCGTAAACGATCGCCCCCAGCCGGGGCCCGCCCAGATATCCGGCGAACGACAGGTCGGGTACCAGGAAGAGCAGAGCAAGCATTCCCCAGCTCTGTTCATGTTGGGCGTAAAGCCAGGTGCTGCCAGCAAGTACGGCCAGCCCCTCGGCCCTCAGCCACAGGCGAACCATGCCATGAGTCATTTTGACAAGCTCCAGTTGACGCGAGGAGCGATCGAAGCAGATCAGCAGTGAGCTGCTGCCGGGTATGCTGATCGTCAGGCCAGTGATTTGCGCAGAAAGTATCGCTCGTGCCCAGGTGGATAATCCTCCTGTACGCCGAACACCCGATAACCTTCCCGCTCATAGAAGGGCCGAGCCTGATAGTCGAACGTGTCCAGGTAGGCGTGTAGGCAACCTCGAGCGCGTGCCTCACGTTCCGCCGTACCCAGGAGAGCGCGGCCAATGCCGATGCCGCGATGCTGTTCGGCAATCCAGAGCAGTTCCACGTGCAGCCAGCTCCAACCAGTGTCGCCTGACAGGCCGCCCACGAGCTGCCCCGCTGCGCTTCGCGCCGCCAGCGTGATCGGCCTGAAGCCCGGCGCAACTGCATGCTGGCGATTGTAGCTTCGCAGTCCGCTGAGCACTTCGGCGCGCACCGCCTCGGCAGGCTCCTGCTCGATCGTAATCGTTATGTCCTCGTTTCCTGCCCTCATCGCGCCGAACCGAGGGAGTCGATTACGATCGTTTGAGCATCCGCCTGCACCGGATAGGACTCACGTACGGGGCCGGTGAACCAGACGCGTACCCATTGCCCCACTCGAAGTTCAGCCGATTGCGCGCTCGCCGGGGCAGCCGCGCGGACCAGGGTGGACCCTGTCACCCGCACCACCGCCTTATCGGACCCGGCGCTGTCCTCCGGATTGGCTTCGACGCGAATGACGCCGGTGCGCTCTGTTTCCAGATCCACAGCCGTGACCCGGCCGGCGATTGAAGCCGGCTCGGAAGGAAGCTCAGTCGACCTGGAAGTGCAGGCGACTGCCAGCATGAGTACCGCACCCAGCATGAAAAGCCTTCGCATCAGTTAGCCGTGAGGGTGGAGGAGGGGTGGACGCACGCCGATGCCTGGAGCGACGAGCGGAGGTGACAGAGCGCAGACGCAATTCAACTTGTTCAAGCGGCGGCCGACGGTCGTTATGCAGTCGATTCTGTTCGTTACCCTCGGGCTTGATTCAGTCGCGGCAAGACGAAGTGCTCAATGATCCGCTCGGCCGCCTCCGCCGCGGTCAGGTCGGTGTTGTCGAAACGATAGTAGTCCTCTCGATGATCGAATGCACCGCGCGAATTGAGTTGATGCCGTGCATCGGTCTCCAGAAGCTGGCGGCGCGAGGCGTCCAGGTCCCTCTTGAATCGCTTTTCCGCCAGGCGGAATTCGCTCTCGTTGCGTCGCAGCCGCTCCGCCTGCGATGCTTCGAGCTCCACGAAAAGAACGCGGCGGCCGCGCTCTCGAAAACTTCGTGCGTACTCCTCGACTGCAGCCGAATCCCGCGGGTCGTCGAACGCCCACACGTACGTGAAGATCAGGCCGGGCAGCTCGCTCGCCGCAACCTCCTCCAACA
Source organism: Gemmatimonadaceae bacterium (assembly GCA_041743285.1). Classification (GTDB taxonomy): domain Bacteria; phylum Gemmatimonadota; class Gemmatimonadetes; order Gemmatimonadales; family Gemmatimonadaceae; genus JALZIF01. Next base: position 17,095 of record JBGTNB010000324.1, on the reverse strand, counting down.
TGCGCCGCCGGAATTCGCCGACCAGGCGCGAGAAGGGCGGGCTGCCGAATTCGAAGAAGGGCAGAACGAGATCGATGGTATGATGGTTGTGGAAAAGCCGCAGACCCGTGCGCTGCGCGAGCTCGTGACCAACCGTCATCTTCCCGACAGCGGGCGGACCGACGATGAAGACGAGAATGGGATTCTGGGCGGCAGGGTTCATCAATCGACGCTGTGTGCTTCGGCGACTTTCACTCGCATCGGTACGGCCTTGGCCACAGAGGCCCCAGTTCCTTTCAACATGAGGGGCACGCAATGAACCAAGAAGAGCGACGATGCAACGGGGACGGACTCATCCAACCCGGTCGACGTGAAGCGGCGATCGCGCAACCGCAGATACCCATCCTGTAGAAGCGTTTCGAAGTTGCCGTGCAGCAACCGCGCATTCGTCACAACCCTTCGCGTATTTCTGTCATTGCCGGCACTGGAGCATTACGACAGCAGCAAACAATCCGCGCAATCGGCGTAATCGGCGGTTCTTCTGCTTTTTCCAGGCTTCCGAGATGACCGTGAACAGCGACCGCAGATAGCAGATTACGCAGAAACAGCTGCTGCAAATTGCGGTTGCATTTACGAATTCTGTGTTGTCTGCGGTCCTTTTTGCTCTTGACTATTTGAGGAGAAAGGAAAAACAGCGAACCGCAGCCTTCGCAGAAATCCTGCTGTAAATTGCCGTTCATGAAACTCTGGATCGATGCAGACGCGGCTCCGCGGGAGGTGAAGGACGTCTGCTTTCGCGCCTCCGACCGTCTCCAGCTGGAGACCGTGCTCGTGGCCAACCAGCGACTTCAGCTCCCGCCGGGATACTCGCACCTCTCGGCGGTTCGCGTCGATGGTGGTGCTGACGTCGCGGATCTGTATATAGCCGAGCATGCGGCGGCCGGGGACGTCGCGGTAACCGCCGATATCCCGCTCGCGGCGTTGCTCGTACCTAACGGCGTGATCGTGATTGATCCTCGAGGGGAAGAATACACCACCGAGAGCATCGGGGAGCGGCTGTCGGTCAGGAATTTCATGGATGGACTGCGTGGCGCCGGGGTGGAGACGGGAGGGCACGCCACTTACAGTGCTCGCGAGAAACAGGCGTTCGCCAATGCGTTGGACCGTGCACTAGCGCGTGCTCGAAAGGGCCGGTGATCCCGGCTGAAAGGTCGGACACTTCGGCTCTTCTCTCCCGCTTATCCGTCTAGCTCCGCCCAGCAGGAACGGACCAGCGAATCTGGAATTCCAGTTCCTGTACCCCGTCACCGCGCTCGTGCTCTATGTTGAAATCGGCATCGATTGGGATGTGCAGCCGTTCATTGGCTACCTGGATCGTAAAGGGGAGCTTCTCTTCCAACGCATCGGCGAACCGACGCAACTTTGCCACGAACTGCGTGCGCGAGTAGGTGCGTTCCAGATCACGGGCACGACGCTTTGCCATTGTATTTGCGTAAGGATTGAGTGAACGAGCGAAGCCCGCAGTCGTAGTTCGACGGGGCGTTCAATGCCTGTCTAAACCGGGAGGGGCGGGCGAAGGCCCCCGGCGCAGCGGAGCAGAGCTCGGGTTGTCCATGTCGGCGGCTATCTCCCATTTCCCGCCAGGACGCCTGCGCAGCGCGAGTACGAACTTGCCAGCATTGATCTCCGCTGCGCTGGCGCCGTAAGTGCCTATGATGTAGCCAACGGTATCGTCTGCTGCGAAGGCAATTGCGCGCAGATGCAGCGGACCGCCCGATCCCGCGTACCGGGCCTGGATCTTCGCTCGCCCGTGCACTGGCGGCGCGCCGCCGGAGAGCACGAACCCATCTTCGGTAAAAAGCGCTGCAAGACCGCCGGCGTCACGTGCTCGCCAGGCACGCTCGTAATCGCGGAGAACCCGGTCCAGATCGGGCGGAAGGAGTACTGTCGGCAACGTGTCGCTGCCTGCCGGAAGCTGGCCGGCCAACGGCTGCGGGAATGACAGCACGAGCGAAATCACGACAGCGAAAGCGATGTTCAGGTTACGACGCATGGGGTTCTCCTGAAGTTTTATGACGGCACACGCTCGGCGCATACGAAGACGGAACGCGGATCGACTACTCCGGAAGGGCGGTCTACTTCTTCGATTCGTAGCTGCGACATTTCATTGCGCTTTCCGCCGTTTTCCCTTTCCCCTTTTCCCGTTTCCCCTTTCCCTATCTTGTGCATGAGAGGTACGGTCGTGGAGCGGCAATACCTCTCCCAGCGCGTCGAGCCGTTCTGACCAGTACTGCTTGAGCCGTTCCGCTGTTTCGCGGTCGGGCAGCTTGGTGTGAGCCAGGGCCACCACGCTCCGGGCGTCTCCTTTCGCCGTGAACCAGACCGCTACGATGCTTCCATCGGTCCAGCCTAACCTCATCGATTTCGGCGCGGTGGCGGTGCGCACCTTGACGCCCTCGGCCCTCAACCACCGGCGGCGCAGCTTCGCGTCGGCCCACGTTTCGAACAGGACGGTTAACGGAACATCGAACGTCCGCGACTTGCTCGCTTCGTAGCTGCCATCAAGCCGCTGCCCGCGCGCGCGCAACCCCTTGATGCGCTCGTATCCAACGGTGACCGCCTGCGACCACCAGCCATCGATCTTGTACTTGGAGTGTACGAGCGCGGCGATGTCGCGATGCGCCATCTTATCGGCCCCATGCCCGTCGAGAGTGGCTACCCACCGCTTCCAGGTGCAGCCCGTCTTTTCCTTCAGGGTCGCATCACTCGTTCCGGCCAGAGTGGCGTAATCCTCCGATTTGGCTGCGGCGATACGGGTGGGGACCGTGATGTCGTTGCCAGGCAATGCTTTTCCGGCCTTGGGCTTCCTAACGACTTGAGCGCGGGCGGCTGTGTACGCTTCACCCGTCTTGGTCATGCGGGCGCGAACGAGGCGCTTGAGATCTTTTTGGCGGGGCATCGTCATGTCTCCTTTGGATGCACCACGGGACACTCCCCAGCAGCGCGCCATGGTGACGCAAAGGGCCGACGATATCGTCCGGGAGTGTGCCCCCCTTTGCCTCACAAAAGGACTCCGGCTGGGGCGGAGTCTCGAGAGGTTGGGCGCGGATCGTCGCCCGCAGGCATCATGCGTGCTTGCGACGTCTACGTAAAGGAGAGCGGACCTACAGTCCTTTCACTTCCGCGGCCGCGTCCAGCACCACGCTGATCTCGCGCGATAGCGCTCGCGCCTCCTGGGTCGCCGTCGACACATCGGCGAGGGCCGACTCTAGCCCAGAAGACCGGAACTTCACCAGGTCGAGCCGTAGATTGACCAGCGCCAATCCGGCGTTGTCGAGCTGACGCGCGATTTCGGCGCGCCGCTCCGCGAGCTCCCCCAGCGTGCTGCGCTGTCGGCGGAGCAGACCGACTCGCCGCTGCCCTTCCGCGGATCTGCTTTCGCTCTCGTGCTCCACGCGCGAGATCCGCTCGTCCAATTCGTCGATCATCCGCGGATCGATGCTTTGATCCAACCGGTGGTACATCTTCGCCAGGTGCGCGACGCGATCGACCAGCGCATTGACGGTCGGCTCTATGTCGGGAAGGAGGGCGCGGTCGGGTTTGGGCAGACTGGCAACGATCGCCAGGATAGCAAGCCTGTCCTCCGCCGCACGGCGAACTGCGGCGCCTTGCGGACTGTCGAGAATCTCGCGTGAGACGAGCTTCACCAGCTGCTGCTCGGTCGGCACGGGGGGTGGTTTTGGAAGCACCCACCGGGATCTTGGCGACAGGAACACGCGCCGCAACTTGAGGCCACTCGCGCGAAGCGATTTTCCCCGGCGCCACATCTTCAGCGACATGTACACGGAAACGACTGGTCCCAATATGAGAGGCGGAACGTCCCCGACTCCGGCTAATCCTCCAAAGCCCAACCCCACCGCGCCAACCGTCAACAGCATGTAACCCCGCGCAGCCCTTATGCGGTCGAGCAAGTTCACACGGCCGTGCCACAGCCGGAGATCGGCACGCTGCTCGGGCGTAAGTGAGGCAAGGTGTTCGGGCTCCATGACTATCGTGCCACGTTGCGCGAGATTCGCTGACAGACTCGATCGGCTCTCCACCGCCTGTGAGCCGCGGCGGGGCGACGTAACGCGCGGATCAACGGATGCACTTTCCCGAGCCGGCCTCTCCCGGCGCGCGTTGTCGGGGACCGGAGATGAATAGCGCACGGGCTCCCGGCGCTCCGACCGCCATGAGGCGGCGGGCCCCTTGTCCGAGAGGAGGGCATCGCGGAGCGCTGACGCGTTAGGCCAGCGATCCTCCGGCGCCTTCATCAGCGCGCGGTCGATCGCCTCGTGCAACGCCTTTGGCGTCTCCGGGCGCAGCTCGGAAATCGGGCGCGGACGCTCGGATACGTGCTTGAGCAACAACGCCATGGAGTTGCCAGCGGCAAACGGAACCCGCCCGGTCAGCATCTGATACCCGATGACACCTAGCGAGTAGATGTCGCTGCGGCCGTCGATTTCGCGCTCGCCCATGGCCTGCTCTGGCGACATGTAGGTCGGAGTGCCTATCGCGTTGCCTGTCACCGTAAGACGGGTACCCGCGGCAATTGCTCGCGCGATCCCGAAGTCGGTGACGAGCGCCCGCCCGCTGTCCTCCTCGAGGAGAACGTTGTCAGGCTTTATGTCGCGATGGATTACCCCGCGAAGGTGCGCGTAGGCGAGCGCGTCCGCGATCTCGGCGAGAAATCGGCGCACCTCATCGATCGGTTGGCGAGGTTCGCGCCCGAGCAGCGCGGCCAGATTCCCCGCGGTGATCAGGGCCATCACGAAATAGGCAATGCCGTTCTGCTCCCCTACGTCGTAGATCGGAACTATGTGCGCGTGGGAGAGCTGCGCCGATGTCTGCGCCTCTCGCGTGAAGCGCGTGCGGATCGCCGGATCGTACGCCAACTCCGGTGGCAACACCTTTACCGCGACCGGACGGTTGAGCCGGAGATCGCGTGCACGATAGACGACGGACATGCCGCCGCGCCCGATTTCGTTCTCGATCTCGTATTGGTGGCCAATGGCGGCCACCACGCGCTCCTGGAGAGACTCGCTCATTCGCTACGCTCGCAGGGCTTCATGGCGAGCGCCCTGACTCCTTGCCTTTCGTAGAGGCCCTTTTGAACATCGTGCACCTGCTTAGAGGAGACGCGTGAGACTCTCAGAAACCGCTGCCTGGCCCTCAATAGCCCTGCATGCAGCGGTCCGGATCGTGAGTCTGCTGGCCCTGTGCCCGCCCAACCGCAGCGAAAGGTTAGGCCGCCGGGCGGCGTCAATCAAGCCGCGTCCGGTTACGGGAGTCAAAGCATCGCTGCCCTTCCGGCAGCCTCGTCCTTACGCAGCGAGCTGCAAAAGGATTCCAGAAGTCCTCAGCTGCGCATTGCGACCCTCTCTTGTCGAAGTTGCCGAGCGGACGTAGCGTTCAGGGAGCGCCGTGTGGGGCGGCCGACGGTCCGCGTAAAGGGTTCAACCCGCCCCTGATTTTCGATTAAGACTTCTATTCCTCGCCCCACGACGCGGACACCGGGCGGCTGATGGGCTCACGCCCTCTAAAAGGAATGGAGGTATCTCATGTCCGACCAGGCCCCTGGCCCCGCATCCGATTCACTCGCACTTCCCGACAATCCCAGCCTGGACTGGCTCCGCAAGCAGGCCAAGCGGCGACTCGAGGAGCTGCGCCGAACCGATCCCGCTGCTCGGCTTGCCGCCGCACAGTTCGAGCTTGCCAGGCGGTACGGATTCCCGAGCTGGCGCGCGCTAAAGTCGCACGTCGATTCGTTGACCGTCGAGGGTCAGCTGTTCGAGGCCGCGCGAAGCGGCAATTCCAACCGCCTCGCCGCATTGCTCGACGAGCATCCCGGCAAGCTGAACGCGCGCAACAAGCCTTACGAGCACACTCTGCTGCACGTCGCGGCGCATAACGGGCACCTGGCCGCCGTAGAGCTTCTTCTGGAATGCGGGCTTGACGTGAACGCGCGCGAAAAGGGCGACAACACCTACCCGATGCACTGGGCGGCCGCAGCGGGACACCTGGACGTGGTGCGTCGGCTGGTGGAGGCCGGCGGCGACGTGGTCGGACACGGTGACGACCACGAGCTGGAGGTCATCGGCTGGGCAACTTGCTGGGATGGTTGCGATGACGCAGCGCACCGAGCCGTCGCCGATTTCCTCGTCAGCCGCGGTGCTCGGCACCACATCTTCTCGGCGATCGCGTTGAACCTCGCTGGCGACGTCCGGCGCATCGTGGAGGCTGACCCGCTTGCGCTGGGAAGAGCAATGAGTCGCAACGAAGGGCATCAACGGCCGCTTCACTTTGCCGTACGCATGAATCGCAAGGAGATGGTAGAGCTGCTGCTGGAGTTAGGCGCGGACGAGCTCGGAAGAGACGATTCGGGATATCCGGCTGTGATGTATGCGATGGCTACAGACGTAAGCAGAGACGTAATTCAATCGCTGGCCCGTGGCGGCAACAAGGGCCTGCTCAGCGCCCTGGCGCTAGGCGATTGGGATTCCGCCGAGCGTCTCCTCCATGAAGGCGGTGGCGAACGAAGTGGCTTGAACGCGGGCGCGCTCCATCTCATGGCCAAGCGGGGCAGTGCGACCGCGGTGAAATGGCTTCTCGATCATGGTGCGGACGCCAATGCGAGGTGGGCGCACTTTGACGCCGAGGTTACTCCTCTGCATCTGGCGGCCTGGGGAGGCAGCGCCGAAGTGGTGCAGCTGCTCCTTGCGGCCGGCGCCGACCCGACAGTCCGGGACAATAAGCACGACGGGGACGCATTGGGCTGGGCGGAGCACTTCGGGCGGCCGGAGATTGTCCAGCTACTGAAGGGGTGGCCGGGGGAATCGTAATGATTGACGAGATGTTCGCTACTGCGAAAGGGGCCGAGAGGCTGGCGACGCCGATTTCAACACCAGGATGGCAAGCACACTTAGAACCGTCAGCAGGATCCCGAACACTCTCTGAATCGGAATCAGCGGTGCTACGATGGCGACGACGACCATTGCCACACGTAAGGCAGTCCGCCGGGCTTCGGCGCTTCCTCGGCTCAGCTTAAGAGCAGCGCGCAGGCTCTCGACTCCCGCCCAGATCAGCAGGGCGCCCAGCAGAAGGAGCGAGTACACACGAAAGTCGTACATCGAGCCGGCGGGGTTGGCAGCGGCAGCGCGCGCCGCCACGATGCGGTATACGATCTCGGCCGAGTGGGCGCCCATCATCAGGATCAACACCAGGCCATAAAAGGACAGCCATACAGAATCGAACAGGAGGCGCCCTCGGATGCGTCGGCGCCAGAGGAGCGTGGCGGCGATGATCGTCCCGGCAAAAATCAAAACGAGAACGGTTAGATCAGTGCCCGCCATCGACGGCCTTTAGCAAGACGAGGGGTGGGCAGGGGATAATGGCCTATCGCGGCCATCCTCCCTGCGGAATTCCCTGTGTTATGCGCAGCGCGTTGGCGAAGTACACCTTTTTCAGCACGTCATCCGGAAGGTCGATACCGTAGAGCTTCCACGAGGCGTGATAGTCCCGGTAGTAGTCGAAGTAATCGTCCCGAGTCTCGAACACGCGCCAGTAGTATGGATACTCGGCGGGCTGATACGAGTCCTTGCCGAAGAGAATGCGATCCTGGAAGCGCACGAAAAAGTCGTGCGCGGCGCGCGGCTGCCGGCCGATGTCGTAGAGCACTGCTCCGACCTCGGTGTACACGTTAGGCATGGCCTCCATCATTTTTGACAGCCGGCCCAGGTCGTTTGCGTGCCACCCCATGTGCGCGATCACGAACGTCGTGTTGCGATTGCGACGCAGCATGTTGTCCCGTTCCGTCATCAACTGCTCGAAGCTGGGAAACTCTTCCGCCGGATAACGGCGGCGGGGAAACAGGGCCAGCTCGAGCCACCGCTCGTTCGCGTAGTCGATGGGCTGCCAGAACTCCTGCGGGTCGGCGGTGTGGATGAACACCGGAAGATTGAGCCGCGCCGCGGCTCGCCATACGGGATCGAGGTCGGGGTCATCGATTCGAAGCCGCGTGCCGTCTGCCTTACGAGTGCTGAGTCCCAGCCCCTTGCCGATCTCACCAATGCCCACCGCCCCCGCGGCGACGTCGGCCTCGAGCTGCGCGACCGCGTTTTCCGCCCAGCCGGGGCCCACGTCACGGAAGTCGATGCCGGTGAGAACACGGACGCGGTCCTTCATCCTGGGCGAAGCACGGATGCGAGCCATCAGCTCTTTCAGACGATCGCCGGATACGCTGTTCGCCGCGATGATTACCCGGATGTTCAGCTCGTCAAGCTCGGCGCCAAGCGCCTCGAGGCCTTCGGCGGTACCGATCTGGGAGAAGGGGTGCCCGTGGAAATCGATAGCGGGATACTTGGCCTTCGGAACCGGGTGAGCAAGCGTTACCAGAGTCGAGCGCGGGCGGTAGTCCAGGATGCTCGGTGCAGGCATTGTAGGAGCCTGGCAGTTGCCCGGACGAACCTCGGTCATCCCGGCCGGGCACGATTCGCCGGGCTGGATCCGCGTGCCACCGTCTGCCTGGCCAGGACCGCGTGCCTGCGCCTGGGCGGCGAGGGGCAGCGCAAGGGAAAGAATCAGGCTTTTTAGAACGACGGAAGTGCGCATCACGGCTCCGGATGGTCGGTAGGCCTGGAAATCTGCATCGGGGACGTGAACTGGTACAGCGCGTGTTTCACTTTGCGGAGCTCGTGGACTGTGTCAACGCGGTACCCGCGTGCAGTTGGCCAGTGACGTAGCCACCCGCAGACTCCTTCTCGCAGGTGGAACTCTGCATGCGACCTGAAAACGTGAGGGGAGGGGTTCCCGCGTCCCGCGTCCCGCTTCCCTCGTCCCACGGTTACGGTGCCCGCACAACGACGGAAAGCTCTACCCATGCCTCCGGCGCCAGCGCGTGACGAACGCGTAAACGGTAGCGGTCCGGTGGGGAGCTCACACGCATGATGGCCGTCGTAGCTACCGAATCACCCGGTTGCAGCAGGCCGCGGCCGCTGTAGGCGGCGCATTTGGCGATCCCGGGCGGCCATTCGAGAGCAAGATCCCCAGCGAAGTCGAGGCCGCAATGACGGCTCTCGAGCTCAACCGGCTGAGCTCCATGGTTGGTAATGACGGAGCGGATCGTCAGGTTTTCGCCAGTGGCAGGCGCCGAAGGCATTAGCGAGACAGACTGCTCTAGTCCATTGGCCAGCACCAGCCGGGAGTGTTCCGAAGCGCTGTCGCCAGGGGACGTGGCCGGCCCGGCGCAGGCCAGCGCGACGCAAGTGAGCAGAACCGTCCCGTTGAACACCCGCTGTATTGGCATCGAGCTTCCCGTCGTTGGAAAAAGCATCCACCAGACCCGAGGTGCCCTTGGAGCGTCACTTCGTCCTGATCGGAGGACGAACCGGCGTAGCGGTCAGCGTGATGGCACCGGTACAGCGCTCTCAAAGCGAGACCGGCGTCGACGCAGCGTCCGCTACCTGGCGCACAGAGGGCAATCTCCCGGCAGCAGCACTTCGCCTAACTATCAGGATCATCGGCAAACACCTGCTCGAGCAACCGGGCGTAGCGCGGGTCCGACCGCAGCGCGTCGAGCTGAGGATCCACGCGAATCAGCGCCAGCGAGTGCGAGCGCTGAGTGCGTGCGCGCTCCAACCAGGCGAACGCCTCATCCCGGCGCTCTAGCGCCTCGTGAATCTTCGCTATCTCGTATGACGGCACGTACCCGCCGGTCATGCTGCTGGTTTCGAGGCGGCGAAGCAAAGTCTCCGCCGTGGCGCGGTCCCCGGCCCGCGCGAGCGTGCGAGCCAGTGCCGCTACGAAAACGGCGCCGCTGTCCGATGCGGCCACCGCGCGACGATGGGCGTCGATGGCGGCGGTAAGCGAGTCCATCTCAGCAAGCGTCCAAGCACGCCACAGGTTGGCCATCGCGTAGTCCGGGTTGCGCGCCAGCGCCCGGCCAAGCAACTCGAGCGCTTCACCGTAAGCCCGCGCGTAATATTGCGTCCACCCCTCTGCGGCCGTTGCTACGAGAGACAGGGGATCGGCCTCCTGCGCGCGGCGCATTGCCTGCACGGCCTCGGGAAAGCGTCCCGCGGCCGTCAGCATGTTGCCATACCACTGGTGTGAGACTGCATGGTTGGGCGCGAGGTCGATCGCGCGCCGGAATTGTTCTTCCGCGCGTGCGAAGTTCCAGCGATGGTAAAGCTCGACGTAGGCAATGACCGTATGCGGTTCGCCCAACGTCGGGTCGAGCGCCAGCGCCTTGCGTGCCGCGGCCTCGGCCTTGGGAAAGGCATCGGCCGGCCGCAGGTAGTCGAAAAATCCGAGGATCACGAACTGGCTGGCCATGGCGGCGTATGCGGGTGCGAACGACGAGTCCCGCGCGACGGCCTGCTCGAAGAAGCGGATCGCGACCAGATACGACTCTGGCGTACTGGACGTCCGATCGAAGCGGGATCGCATGCGCTCGCTCGTCCCTCGCAGGTACAGGTCGTACGCTTCGGCGTTTGGCCGGGCGCGGCTGCTCATGGCGGAATGGCCGACCAGCCTAACGCGCAACGTCTGGGCGATCGCGCTGGCGATCTCCTCCTGAATCGCGAAGGCATCGCCCGCGGCGCGGTCGTACGTCTCCGACTAGAGCTGATACCCGTCGGCGACGTTCACCAGCGTGGACGTGATCCGCAGCCGATTGGCCGTGCTCCGCACATTTCCTTCCAGAACCGTAGCGACACCGAGCCGGCTGCCGATGGCGCGCACGTCCTCGTTGCTGTTCCGGTAAGCGAAGACCGACGTGCTGGATGCAACGCGCAGTCCCTCGACGCGTGACAGGGTGCCGATCAGTTCCTCCGTGATCCCGTCGCCAAAGTATTCCTGGTCGCGTTCGGGGCTCCGGTCCACGAAGGGTAGCACGGCAATCGTCGCCGGAGTGAGCGCAGCGGAGTCCGCGCCGGTCGTTGGCGCGGGCCGTAGCCAGAGGCCGGCCGCCGTGCCGCCTAGCGCGATGAGCGCGGCCGCGCCTAACACGACCCGCCGCGGCGGACGGTAACCCCCCTCCCTCCGCCGCCCGGTTCCACCCGGCGTGTACCCGCCGGAGATGTAAGTGTCGAGGCCCAGAGCCATGAGCGCTTCGTCGAACTCCTCCGCCGACTGGTAGCGTTCGTTGTCCGAGCGGGCGATCGCCTTCAGGACGACCCGCGCCAACGCGGGTGGCATGTTCGGCCGGCGCAAGGTGAGTGTCGCTGTCACGGACTGCCCCAGTTCGGCCGGCATCGCGGCGGCGAGCCCGCTGGCGTAGGGACGCTGCCCCGCGAGCATTTCGTAGAGCACGACGCCTAGCGACCAGAGGTCGGTGCGACGGTCGACTCGGCCGCCGAGTGCCTGCTCAGGGCTCATGTAGGCCATTGTGCCCAGCGGGCCCGCGGTACTGGTGAGCGTGACGTCCACCAGCTTGGCGATGCCGAAGTCGAGAAGCTTCACCACGCCGTCGGCTGTAACGAGCACGTTGGAGGGCTTTATGTCGCGGTGTACGATGCCGCGCGCGTGCGCCTTTGCCAGCCCGCGCAGAACCTGCACCGTGATTCCCACTGCCTCGCCGATCGCGAGCGGGCCGCGTGCGATGCGTTGCTGCAGCGTCTCGCCGTCGTAAAGCGGCATGACGATGAAGAGCGTCCCGTCCGCCGTCTCGCCGATCTCGTGCACGGTGCAGATGTTCGGGTGCTCGAGCGTCCCGGCAGCCCGCGCCTCGAGGCGAAAGCGCTCGGCGGCCAAGGCATCGGCACCGAGGTGCGGCCGAAGGAACTTGATTGCTACCGTGCGACCGATCCGTTCGTGGTGCGCCTTGTGCACCACCCCCATTCCGCCGCCACCCACCCGTTCGAGAACGCGGTAAGCGCCGACGATCCGCCCTTCCAGCGGTGCTGCCGGCTGGTGGATTCGCTCGTCGGGCGGGGTGGGCGGGTTGCCTGCCGGACCGGATGTCACTCGGTCAGCTCACCGTTGAGCCAGGCGCGCTAGCTGCATTTAGGCATGGCGATGCGGACTGGTCTCACGCTCGTCATGATCTGTCTTGCTCCGTGATCACAGGTCGCCGGTCGTGGGCAGCAGACTCAAGCCAGTCTCCGAAAATCGGGCTGGCTCAACGGATACCCGCCAGCGACCTGGATGTCCAGCGAGCCCTGCCGGATCCGCGCCACTTCGCCGGAATATCTGGCATCCGCCGCAATACGTGCTACGATAGCGTCACCCTGCGGGGAGTATGCGTCACTTCGAACTTCGGACGTTCGGCTCGATTTCTCTCAGCGGCCCCTCGGGCGCTGTTCTACTCGATGAGCCGCATCTCATCGCGCTCCTCGTCATGCTGGCGAGTGGTGGCTCCGACGGCATCACCGAAGATGAACTCCTCCTGCGTCTGTTTCCCGCTGCGACCGCCGTTCACGCACGCACGGAACTCGGGCGTCTGCTCGCGGTGCTTCGCCTGCGGCTCGGCGACGAAGCGTCTGTTCTGCGCACGGAGTCGGGGTATGCGCTCGCGCCCGGGCTGATCAAGACTGATTTCCGGGTGCTGTCGGAACCGGGCGCTTCGCCTCGGACAGACTTCCTTCCAGGCCTCGCCCTAACCGCTTCGCCGGAGTTCGGCGAATGGCTTGCTGCCGTCCGCCACCGCGTCGAGCCGGCGGTCACGGGGTCTTCGGTCGCGAAGTTCGGGTGGCGGCGCGGACTCGCCGTCGCCGCGGCCCTGGCGATCGTCATCGCGGCCACAGTACTCGCCAGGCGCTCCGGTGGCGCGGAAGGGTTTTCCGGTGATCAGATCATTCTGGCGGACGTCAGGAACGAGACCGGAGACTCCCTGTTCGCCGGCCTGACGACCGCCGCATCGATCGGTCTGCAGCAGTCGCGCTACGTGATGCTCTACCCACGGTCGCGGCTACGCGCGGTGTATCAACTCATGCAGGTGGAAAAGCCGGATTCGGTGCTCACCTTCGAGCTGGCGCAGGAAGTCGCCATGCGCGAGGGAGTCCGATTCGTTCTTGGGCTGCAGATCGGCCGAGAAGGGGGCAGCTACCGCATAACGGGGCAATTGACGGATGTGGCGCAGAACAAGGTGCAGACGAGCAGCGCCGTCGCAAGAAGCAACGCCCACGTGGTGGCCGCGCTCGGTGAGGTGCTTCGCAGTGTGCGCCGGCAGCTTGGCGAATCGCGCGCTGCACTTGCCGAGGGCGTCGCCCCGCTACCCTACGTCACCACCGGCTCTCTGGAGGCGTTGCGCTCGTTTGCCGCGGGAGCAGATGCCTGGGATGCCGGTGATTACGCGCTCGCGCGCGAGTTGTGGGAACGGGCGGTAGACCTGGACACCGGATTTGCCACCGCGTTAGGTAGGCTCGGAGGATTTTACTACTACCACCACGACCGGGAGCAGGGAGCGCGCTACTACGGCGCTGCTTTGCAGCGCATCGACCGGCTTACCGAGTGGGAAAGGTTGCGGCTGCTCGAGAACTGGGCGGGAAGCCGTGGCGATGCGGATTCGGCAACCAGGGTGGCCGGGTTCATCGCTAACCGCTATCCCGGCGCTACGACGTGGAGCAACTATGGGACCCGGTTGATGCAGCAGCAACGCAACAGCGAGGCCATCCCGGCGTTCAGGCGGGCCCTGACCTTCGACTCGACGAGCATCATCAGTGCGAACGCTTATATCAATCTGGCAACCGTACTCGGACGACTCGACAGGGACGAGGAGTCGCTCGACGCCTATCACCAGGCCGCGCGAATAGACTCGAACATCCTTTACCGCGGCAATCTCAACCACGAATACGGACAAGTGCTCGTTCGGCTCAACCGCCTGGCGGAGGCGGAGTCGGCGTACACGCGCATGGCGACTCGTCCGACGCTGGCCGCCCGTGCTGCCGGCTTTCGGTCGCTCGGCTACCTCGCTTCGTGGCGTGGGCGCATCGATGAGGCGGCTGTTCAATTCGAGCGTGCCGCCGACGTGTCCGTGCAGATGCAGGCTCCGCTCACCGAAGTTCGCAACCGCTTGCTCCTCGCCTGGACCCACCGGCTCGCCGGTCGCCAGACGGCGGCCCACAACGAAATGAATCGCATAATGAAGCTCGTCCGTGCGCCAGTGATGGAGCCGGGTTTCCTGAGCTTCATTGTGACCGGACTCGTCAGGCTGGACCGGCTGGCCGACGCGGAATCAGTACACTCCGTGCTGCGATCGCGCGTGGATTCCGCCAGTGACATCGATCGCGCGGCCGAGGCGCTTGCCAGCGGGACGATGGCGCTTGCGAATGGCAGGCCCGACAGTGCGCTCTGGTTCGCTCGTCGGGCCGCCGATTTTCCGCAGGCGATACTCGTCCTCTCGCTGCTCGGCGATGCTCATCTGGCGCTGGGGCAACGCGACTCGGCTGAAACTGCTCTGCGCCAGGTAATCGATACGGATGCGTTCGGCGCCGAATCGCAGGAGATATGGCTGCGCGCACATGTGCTGCTCGGCGATCTTCTGCTCTCGAAGGGGGACACGTCGGGTGCGCGACAGGCGTACCAGGCACTCCTGCAGCGCTGGCGTGAGGCGCCACCGACTCTGCCGGAGCTCGTGGCGGCACGCTCGCGCTTGGTGGCGCTTGCCGGAACATCAGATCGTTAGATAGGCGAGCGCTGCACATCTGCGCTGGCATATGGTTGCTGCGGAGAGGCAGTACCTTAAAGCTTGGCGGGACCTACCCGGCGCGGGATCAGTGCTGGGCAAAATCTTTCGCCGGCACCGAGCGCAGGTACGCCCACAGGGCACTGATCTCGTCGTCGGTCATGCCGGCGTACACCTTCCATGGCATGAACTCGGCGATCTGGGAGCCGTCAGGGCGGCGACCTTCGCGTAAGGCACGAGTAAAATCGTCGCGCGTCCAGTGCCCGATACCGCCAGCCGTAATGTTCGATGCTGGCGGCGCGCCTGGGGGCCCCTCGGACGCCCCTCCCGAAAGTGCGGGGTTGTGACAGGCACGGCAGCCGCCGATGTCCGCGAGGTAACGTCCGTACTCCGCCGTAGTATCGGGTGTGACCGAACTGGCGTGCGCCACGGCCGGCGTGATCTCCGCCACCAGCGCGGGCATCACACCAAAGCCTACGAGAGCGCGGCCGAGAAAGCTCAGTTTGCTCTTCGGGAGCTCACGGTCGACGGGAGGCGCCTGACGAAGGTACGCGATGATGGCGCCGAGGTCCGCGTCACTCAGGTGCGCGAACACTTCGCTCGGCATGATCAGCAGAGAAGTACCGTCCTTTCGCACCCCGTGGCGGATGGCCCGCTCCCAGTCTGCCGGTGTGAAGCCGGTGGTCACGCTTCCCCTTCCCGTCGTAAGGTTGGGCGCCGCGAGCGGCGAGAACGGTCCTCCCTCCCCCATCACCGAGCCCCCCGCGTCGGTGCCGTGACACTCGGCGCAGGCCGACGCCGCTTGCACCAGATGCTCGCCGCGGGCGATGGATGCCGAATCCGCGGGAACGGCAACCGGAGCCTCCGATGGCACCTCGTGCTGCTCGCCTAGCGCCCGGCTACTCAACGCGTACACCGTTCCCACGAACAACACCACTATTCCAACCAACGCGATGCCGATCCATTTCAACACACGCAGCATCTCTCCTCCATCGCTTAGAAGGTTCGTCGTAAAGTCAGCGCGGTTGTCCACAAGCCGCAACTCCCACGGCGCTGGCGATGCCGATCACGCCCGGCACATCATCGCCGACCTGCCGCCTCACGGGACTGCGCATTCCACGCTTCGAGGGCGGGATGGCGGATAGTGAATGCAAGTCCGAGCAGGCCTAGCTGCACCATTACGCCGGGCGCGAGAGCGGGCGTAGCGCCGAAGATCGCTTCCCGGAAGAGCGCCCAGCCAAGCGCATCCGGCGACAGCTCACGCTCGAACATGACGTTGCTGTCGTAATGCAGGTATACGCCCAGTGCGCCACCGGCGACGAATGCCACCATCACCGTCCGAAAAAGCTGGATGGCCAGTGCGCGCCTCGTAAAGCCGTACCACAGCAGCACCAAGGTGCTCGTGCCGAAAAGCACGAACGGTGTCCACTGCCAGATCTCATCGTAGTGCTCGAGCAGGATCAACTCGAGTGTCATTCCCACCATGCCGAAAAGAAAAATGCCGAGAATGAATGCGCGAAGCAGCTCGCTCGCATCGGATGATCCGCTGGGGAATGGCGTGAGGTCCTGGGATGGCGTCACAAGGCGGGCTGCGTGGAAGCCTAACTGCGAAACGGGGCGTCGGGAAGCCTCGGGAACGCAGGGAATGATGCGTTGAAGGGGCAGGTTGCGCCAGCCCGGTGGACCGTCGGCTGGTCGGTACGGGACGGCGCTTCACCACTCGTGCGATTCTGCGCGCACAACCGCGGGTCAGCCGGCTGGGGCTTACCTGCCATCGTTTCGGCAACGACTTGAAGTAGCGAGGGAGCGGTGAATGGCTTTCGGAGGAAGGCTGCACTCTTCCGCGAACCTCGGCCCCGAAGATCCGCTTCGGAGTACCCGGACGTCAGGTTCACCTGGAGGGCGGGGTACATCGCTCGAAGGCGTTCCTTGAGCTCGACCCCTCCCATCTCCGGCATGATCACATCGCTCAGGACCACGTCGACCGTGCTTTCACGGCTCGCCGCGAGCTCGAGCGCGGCGCGGCCGTTAGGTGCCTGCAGCACCGTGTAGCCGCCACGCTCGAAAATGCGACGCGCGAGGCAACGCACCGACTCATCGTCTTCCACCAGCAGGATGACTCCACCGCCAAGCGAGCTTCGCACTTATGGGGACCAGTACCCGGATTGTCCGGCTAACGTACCCTAATCGTGCGTTAGCTGACGCTGCACGATACCCGACGAGCTGGCAAGGGCCGTCTGTTCATCGGTGCATGGCTACGCGTCGCACGCCAGCCGAAGCCGCCGTCGCAATTCGTAGAACGATGGCATCCTCCGCCACGGCAATCACCCGATCGGGGATTCCGGCGCGCGACCCGAGCCAGCGACGCACTTGATAGGTCAGCACCGCAGAGGCGGCGGCGGCCGCACCCCCGACCAGAGCACCGCGGAGCCGGCGCCTATCACCCACAGCGGC
>JBGTNB010000323.1:0-2931 GCA_041743285.1 Gemmatimonadaceae bacterium | reverse complement strand
GGTTGCGCGCACGGGTGCGGCACCGCAGAGCCGGCACGCAGGATACTGCGTCGGGCCACGCCTGACGACGAGCGCCGCGCGGCGGAGCTTCGCACCCAGGACGAGGACGTGCGGCGCCGCGCGATGGAGAAGGTGAAGTCGCACGGACTCGTCATGAAGCTGACCGACGCCGAGTGGCAGCACGACAAGCGGAAACTCACCATCTATTTTACTGCCGACAAGCGGGTGGACTTCCGCACGCTCGTCCGCGATCTCGCGGCGACCTTCCGTGCCCGCATCGAACTCAAGCAGATAGGCGTGCGCGACGAGGCCAAGCGGTTGAGCGGAATCGGCCGCTGTGGCCGCGAGTACTGCTCGGCAAGCTGGCTCCCAGAACTGCGGCCGGTCAATCTGCAGATAGCCAAGGACCAGCGGCTCTCGCTCAACCCTTCTCAGATCTCCGGTGCGTGCGGGCGGCTGATGTGCTGCCTGCGCTACGAGCACGAGTTCTACGTCTCCTCGCGCAAGCGCTTTCCAAAGGAGGGCCGCACTTTGGCGACCACCCGCGGCGAGGAGCGCGTGCTCGCCACCGACATCTTCCGCGACCGTGTGACACTGCTCGGCACCGATGGCGAAACGCGCATGGTGTCGCTGATCGATCTGAAGCGCGAGTTGGAGGGCCCCGTTGAGGTGTTGGACGCGGCAGAGGATGACGCGGCTAGCGAGGCCATCGTCGTAAGCGACGAACTGATCACCGACGAGTCAGTTCCTGACGAGTCTGTGCCTGACGCGCAGGCTCGCGAGAGCCAGGCCAACGGTCAGCAGCAGCCGGATGCCTCACGCGATGCCGCCGAGCGGCCGCGGCGGCGAGGACGGCGTGGGGGGCACCGCCCGCGTGGCGACAGGGACAATCGCTCGCGTAGCGACGACCCGAACGCGACCTGATGTGGCGCGCTTTTTTCTGACGACGGCGATCGACTATGCGAACGGCGATCCGCATCTGGGACACGCGCTGGAGAAGATCGGCGCCGATGCCATAGCCCGCTATCACCGGATGCGCGGCAACGATGTGCATTTTCTGATGGGCATGGACGAGCACGGCCAGAAGGTGGCGCAGGCGGCGGCGGAACGCGGTATCGATCCGCAGCAACAGGCCGACGAGATCGCCGACAAGTTCCGCGCTCTCTGGGCACGGCTGGGGGTGTCGTACGATCAGTTCATCCGAACCACCGACCGCGCCCACAAGGATGGCGTGCGCGCGTTCATCGAGCGCTGCCTGACGCGGAGCCCTCAGGACTTCTACGAGAAGAGCTACGAAGGCTGGTACTGCGTTGGTTGCGAGCAGTTCAAACGGGACGATGAAGTCGAGGATGGAAAGTGCGTGCTCCATCCGACGCGCACTCTCGACTGGGCAAACGAGCGCAACTGGTTCTTCCGGCTGTCGAGTTATCAGGAATTCACGGAGCGGCTCTTCCGGGAGAATCCGCGGTTTCTCGAGCCGCAGAGCCGTCGCAACGAGATGCTCGGTCTATTGGAGAGCGGCCTGGAAGACATCAGCATAACGCGGGCCCGGCTTTCGTGGGCAATTCCTTTTCCGCGAAATACTTCCGATGGCGAGGTGCAGGGTACGTGGGTCTGGTTCGATGCCCTCCCTAACTATTTGACCGCCACCGGCTTTCCGGCGCCGGGCTACGAAGAACGGTGGCCGGCGCAGCTGCACGTGATCGGCAAGGACATTACGCGGCTCCACGCTGTCATCTGGCCGGCGATGCTGGAGAGCGCGGGACTTCCGGCGCCCGAACGCGTATGGGCGCATGGTTTCGCCAACTTTCGCGGCGAGCGGTTCAGCAAGTCGGCCGGGGTGCGCCTCGATCTGGAAGAAGTCATCGGCCGCTTCGGCGCAGACGCCCTCCGCTACTACCTGCTGCGCGAAGTTCCGTTCGACGGCGATGGAAACTTGAGCTGGGAGCGGTTCGAGGAGAGGTACACATCGGAGCTGGCGAACGCGCTCGGCAACCTCGCTAGCCGCGCCATCGCGATGATCGTGAAGTACTTCGATGGTGTGGTTCCGGCGGGTGCGCCCACTGACGTGGATGAGGCCGATCTGCACGACTTGGAGTCCTTCCATTACGCGATGGATGGCTCACATGGATACCTGCTCCACCAGGCGCTCGATGCTGTATGGCGCACCGTTGCGCGAGCCAACGAGTACGTGCAGAACGCGGCGCCCTGGGCGATGTCGAAGGATCCGGACAGACGTCCCGAACTGGAGCGCACGCTTGCGAGCGTCGCGCGGCAGCTGGCGCGTCAGGCGATCTGCCTCGCGCCGTTCATGCCCGGTAAGAGCGACGAGCTTTGGACCCGTCTCGGCGGCAGCGGCTCGGTCCACGACGCGCGCTTCGACGAGATACCGTCGCTCGATGTCACGGGCTGGCGGGTTGGAGCAGGTCCTCCGCTATTTCCAAAGGAAGGCTAGTAAAAGCGGGAAACGGGAAATGGGAAACGGGAAAGGTGGTCGGCGCGGAAACACAAACCCCGTCAATTCCCCGCCGACGCCAAAACTCCGACTTGCATAAATTGGAAAGGCGCGCTCGCTTGAGCGCGCCTTTTCCCCCATCAGCAACCACATTCCCATTTCCCGCTTTTTCCATTCCGTTTCCCATTTCCCTTTTCCCATTTCCCGCTTTTCCAAATTTCCCGTTTCCCATTTCCCGCTTTTTCCCAATTCCCGATTCCCGCTCCTACGGCGTCTTCCCCCCCGGCGGCGCGAACTCCACGTTCGGCGCCTCGCGATTTACCGCGTCGGTCACCTCGAAATATTCGCGCTCATCGGCACCGATCACCTTGGCCGTGACGGCGGTCGGAAAGCGGCGGATCAACGTGTTGTACTGCTGCACCGCCTCGTTATAGTCCCGGCGGGACACGGCAATTCTGTTTTCCGTACCAGCCAAC
>JBGTNB010000322.1:0-4362 GCA_041743285.1 Gemmatimonadaceae bacterium | reverse complement strand
GGGTGGGCGCCGGGGACGTTGCTGTTCGCGGTGGTGGGCGTGATTGCGGTCGGGTCGTTATGGACGGCTGCGTATCGAACCGCGTACATTACGCGGGAACTGGGTGGGAGCAAGCTCTAGCAGCCACAGGAGCTACGGTCTAGTAGTGTCGCGGTCAACTCTCATTATGCATCCAGCCGAGTCTCCTCACTCACAGCCGGGTAGAGCGTGGAAACAGGAACCGGCCATACACTGCTGGGAACCGCGATAGGTTCCGCAAAGCTCTTGGAAAAGCTGCTAGGCCCAACCGCCTGACTACCTAGGGGGGGACTGCCCGAGTGGACCAAACAAGGCGCTGAGAATGTGGGCCGGATATTCCAGAAGGCCAAGGACCGACTAGGCGAGGAGATTGAGAGGCCCGGCTCGGTTCCTCCCAAAGAGTTCAAGTCAGTAATGCAAGAGGGCGATTTCGCTGAGGACGCGCTCGCAGCAGAGTACTTTGGTGGAGTGCTCGCCTCGTCGCGAACTGGTATCTCTCGAGATGATCGGGGTGCAGCTTTTTCCGGCGGCCGAATCGGTCGCCGAGCGCGCCGCCGATCATGATGAGCGCGGCGAGAACGAGTAGATAGGCATTCAGCGTCCACTGGAGCGCCGCCGCGCCGGCACCCAGCTCGGCGCCGAGCGCCGGGAGGGCGATGTTGATCACGGTGGCCGATAGCATCACGACCGCCGAACCCAGGACGGCGGCCGTGAGTACCCATCGACCATCCGCGGTGTCCAGTCGGAGCGCGGGCTTGCTCACCGGTTGGGCCGCGAGTGCCGGTCTGGCATGAGTATCGTGTGTAGTTCGCGTTGTGACGGCGACAAGTTAGCGTGTAGGGGGGTGCACCTCCATCCGGGTCCATGGCGTCCCGGCGCAGCAGTCCCCATGTTCTCCCCCGCAGCCGTATCTCTGATTCGATCCGACGCCTTCACCGTGAACGCGATGCGACCCTTCTTCAACCGATTCGACCCCGGCATCACCTTACTCGCCGTCGCAATTGCCGTCGTGCCCGCGCAGGCGGCAAGCCAACCGGCAGCAAACGAAACCACGGCGCTCGTCGGTGCCACACTCATCAACCCCGGAGCCCAGCCGATTCGCGATGCCGTGGTCGTCGTCCGCGACGGCCGCATCATCTGCGCCGCCGCGCGAGCGAACTGCCGTGTGCCTAGCGATGCCCGCACTGTCGACGTCCGCGGCACCTGGATCATTCCCGGCCTCATCGACGCCCACGTCCACTACTCGCAGACCGGTTGGGTCGACGGTCGCCCCGACGCGCTCGACGTGCGCAACGAGCTGCCGTATGACAGCACGGTTTTTTCCCTGAAGCGCCACCCCGAGCGCTTCCACCGCGCATCGCTCTGCTCCGGCGTCACCAGCGTCTTCGATGTCGGCGGCTACTTCTGGACATACGATCTTGCTCGCGCGACTCGCTCGGCGACCGATGCGCCGCGGGTGGTCGCCGCCGGTCCACTTCTTTCAACGATCGATCACTGGGTCGACCTCCCCGCCATTCAGCAGTTCACCTACATGCGCGACGACTCGATTGTCAGGGCGGCGGTGCGCGCGCAGGCGGCGGCAGGAGCGGAGGCCGTCAAGGTCTGGTACATCAATCTGCCTGACACCGTTCGCGCGAAGAAGCGGCCGCTGCTCGAGCTGGCAGGATCCGAAGCCGCACGCGCCGGACTGCCGCTCATCGTACACGCCACAGAACTGCATACCGCAAAGGAGGCACTCGCCGCGGGCGCCAAAGTCCTCGTGCACAGCGTCGAGAGCGACACGGTGGACGCCGAGTTCATCGAGCTCGCCAGGCGCAACGGGACGGTGCTCATCCCGACGCTCACCGTTATGGAAGGGTACGCGGACGTCTTCTTGGGCCGGTCGCCGGCTTCACGCTATCCGCTCGAGTGCGTCGATCCGACCACGCGCGCCAAACTCGAGCGGGTGATTCCTGAGTCACGCCGGCAACGCGCTATCACCTACTTCCAGAGCGGAGCGCTCGAGCGGGAGCGCGCCATAATGGAGGAGAACGTGCGGCGGCTTCACGCAGCCGGCATCCCGATCGCGATGGGCACCGATGCCGGCAACCCGGGCACCGCGCACGGGCCGAGCGTTTTTCGGGAGATGGAAGCGCTACTCGGCGCCGGGCTATCGCCTGACGACGTGCTCGCGTCATCGACGATCGTGGCGGCGCGGGCGTTGGGTATCGCGGACGAAACGGGCTCGCTCGAGCCAGGCAAGCGCGCCGATCTCGTCGTGCTCGACGCCGATCCTTTATCCCACGTAGCGAACTACCGCCGCGTTCGGCTCGTCATGCGGAACGGTGCGCTGCACCGGCGCGGCGAGCTCGTCCCGCAACCCTGACCGCAAAAGAGCGCCAACCAGCCTTCCCATACGCGATCAGATCCATTTGATCCGTTCAATCCTGATGCATCCTTCCAACCTTTCGACATGAATGTTCGTCGAAGGCGCCAGTAGCGGAGTAAATACCGGGGGATTGCAGGATGCATCAGGATTTGAACGGATCAAATGGATTTGAACCGTATCGATCCATGGTGACCTCGCGGCACTATCGGATTCGTGTCGCGCATAGTTCCGCCAGCGCGTGGCCGGCGGTGCGCTCCCGATCCCACTTCGCGGGCGCCGATAGCCTCTTCGCCGATAGCAACTAGCCCAGCAGCCTCTGGCCGACGCCAGCACGCCTTGCGGCCTTGCGAAAACGCCGTCAATGGATAATAGTAGGCAAAGTCGATGATATAAGCGCATGCGATTCATGTTTTGAGAATCCGAGATGTGTTTCTCTCGCAACTCGCAATTCTCATCTCTACCGATCGCCTCCCTCGCTCTCGGATTCATGCTCGGCGACCTCGAGCAAATCGTCATGCTCGCCACCCTCCGCCTCGACGGCGACGGATACGGCGTAACCATCCAGGACGCCGTGCGGCGCGCCGCGCGACGCGAGCTCACCATGGGCACCATCCACAAGACCCTCGTCAGGCTCGAGGCCAAGGGGATGATCGCCTCGCGCATGGGCGACCCCACGCCGGTCCGCGGCGGTCGCGCCAAGCGCTACTACATGGTCACCCCCGCCGGCTTGAAGGCGTTGCGCGCCAGCATGTCGGCCATCCGCCGCCTCGCCGACGGTCTCGAAGTGGGGCTGGAGCCGGGATGAAGCCGCCTGAATCGCGCCCGCCGAGGCTCGCGCTTCTGCTCCTCGAGACACTGCTGCCGGTGGAGTCGCGGGACGTCGTCGTGGGCGATCTCATCGAAGCGTACGAGAGCCGAACGTCTCAGTCGCAATTCGCTCGATGGCTGTTCTTCTGGCGAGAGACGCTCGGCGCGCTCGCTCAGCTCCAGCGTGTGCCCGAAGACGCCGCCGCATTCACGCCGTACCCAAGGGAGTCCGCAATGCAGGCATTTCTGTCCGACGTCAGGCGCGCCGTGCGCACTCTCTCACGCGCCCGCGGCTTCTCCGTTCTCTGCGTCGCCTCGCTCGCCATAGCCATCGCGGCGACGACGGCGATCTACAGCATCGTCAACCCCGTCGTGCTCCGCTCGCTGCCATACCCGGAGGCGCAGGACCTAATAACGATCTACGAGAGGGAGCGGGACGGCACGCCGAGCTTCACCGGCTACTCCACCTATGAGGACCTGCGTGGCGGAACGAAGACGCTGGCCAACGCGGCGGCGTTCGGATACTGGCAGCCGACCCTCTTCGGCTCGGAGGACGCCGAGCGCGTTACCGGCCAGGTCGTCAGCTGGGAGTTCTTCAGAACGCTCGGCGTTAGGCCGATGATAGGTCGCGACTTTCTCGAGTCGGAAGACACGCCCGACACACGGAACGTCGTCATCATCGGCCACGGGCTCTGGATGCGGCGATTCGGCGGCGACTCGTCAATCGTTGGAAAGACGATCGACACCGATGGAATGAAGCGACCGGTAATCGGCGTCATGCCGGCGTCGTTCGAGAGCGCGTTGCTGCCGGAAGCTGAGATCTGGCGGCCGCTCGGCTACAGCGCGTCGCAACCCTGGGCATGCCGCACCTGCCGGCACCTGCAGGTAATGGCGCGTATTCGCCCGGACGTGACCCGTGCGCAGGTGGATCGCGAGCTTGAAACGCTGATGACGCGCATCGTCGCCGATCATCCTGACGAGTACGCGTCGGTGGGTGTGCTGACCTGCGGCCTGCAGGAGCGCGCCATCGAGGAGGCGCGGCCGATCCTCCTGACGCTGTTCGGTGCGGCGCTGCTGCTGCTGGGAATCGCGACGGCGAACGTCGTCAACCTTCAGCTCGCGCGCGCCGTCAGGCGTCGGGAGGAATTCGCCGTGCGGGCCGCGCTCGG
>JBGTNB010000321.1:0-9320 GCA_041743285.1 Gemmatimonadaceae bacterium | reverse complement strand
TGGGGCGGGAGTGGCGGCTGGGGCAGCAGCTTGGGCCAGCGCCCTTGTGACCGTGCAACACGTCGTGCGCCCATCGAGCGATACCTGGTTGTTCGCGAAGTTGGCGTAGACCGCCTGCCCGACGCGCATGGTGCCGAGTGTGCTCGGGCTGCTCGCCTTGAACTCGAACACATCCCCCGAGGTCGTGACTTTCGCCGACACGACTCCGGTGCGCGTGTCGATGGCGGTGATGGTGCAGCAGGGCGGGGCCGGTCGCTGCGCCGCGGCGCGGCTTGCGAGCAGGACCACGGCGCCCACCGCGCCCAATAACGCGAACCGTCCGATCGAGCGAGTCATTCTGCCCTCCAGGTCTGCCGTTTCTGACAAGTGAGATGGGCGAGGTCCCGGCGCCGACACTCTGGCGTCTAATTGGACCGTTGACCCGAGGCGCAACGTAAGGAATGCGATCAGACAGCTTTCCCGGCGCTATCAGACGGCAGATGACGTCTCAGCGAAGGATTTTCGGCTCGGCCAAGGCCGCCGACCGCGCGGTCGAAGGGGCGGCCGTGCTGCCGCCCGAGAGCTATCGTCGAGGTTTCCAGCGACGAGCGGCAAACTGATGCCGCGAAGGCAGCGCGACACGCCGCGATTGCCCGAAATACCCCGGCATGTGAACCGAATGACGTCGGCGTGAGCGCAGGATGATAGTACCGGCGCATCGTCGCAGCGGTTACCGGACGATCATTGTCCACACGCGTCCCCCGCCTACGACGGAGCCCAAGAATGAATCGCATGACGCGGAGCTTTTTTGCTCTCGCCGCAGCCGCGCCGCTGCTCACCCTCCCGCTCGCGGCACAGATCACGGGACGCATCGGGCGTCCCATAATGGTGATGCCGCCCGACACCAACAGGGCCATTCGGATCATCCAGCCAGGCCCGCCGCCCACTGGACTTGCCGTCACCGGAACGCCGGCCAAGGCGTTCGTCTCCTGGCAACCGGCGCCCAATGCCGTCAGCTACAGCGTGGATCGATGGCTCAAGGACAACCCGGGCTGCTGCCGGAATCAAGCGACCAATCTCAGCACCACGACGTGGACGGACGAGAATGGGATGATGCAGTGGCCGGGCATCTACGTCTTCGCGCTGTCGGCGACGTATGCCGACGGATCCGTTGGTAGCGCGATGCTCGAGTGGACGCGCCCCGATCCGGTGAACCCCGCGTCCCTGACGGCAGCACAGACGGGGGACGGAACCGTCCAGCTCACCTGGCCGGCCGTGCATCACGTGGGGTATTACCTCCTCTGGGGACCCGGTCTCGCCGACGGCACCAAGACGACGAACACGACACATACGGTTCTCAATGTGCCGGTGGGAACTCACGAGTACGTGGTGGCGGCGTACTTCGAACCGGGACCGGTAACTACCGTGGCGAGCGTATGGCCACGAACTCAGGTCAACGTCGCACCGGTGCAGAAGCCCACGTTTTCGCTAGGCAAGCTTCCGGTTCTCGTGGTTCGGCGCAATGGGGGCTTTGCCGATCTCAGCGTCTCGATAGCGCCCGTCGCGGGATTCGCCGACCCCGTGACGATCTCGGTTACAAATCCCCCGTCAGGCATCGTGGTTGGGACGGCGACGATTCCCGCCGGCAAAACGGTTGGGCAGGTCGCCATCACCGCCAACACGGGCGCGAGCTACGGTGACCGCACTTTGACGTTGAGGGCGAGCGGAGGCGGCGTCGTCAAGACGACGTCGTTCACCGTGCGCGTGTTCAGAGCCACCGGCGCCTTCGCCAAGGCGAGCTTCGCGGTGACCACCCCGCCGCAGAGTGCGGTGTCCTCGAGCGGCGCCGTGCGCGTGACTGCACTACTAGGATCGAATGTGGGTCTGCCTTCGGCGTTTGCCGCCGTGTTCGAGCGACAGGGAGCGGCCGGAACGCTCGGCCAACCCATCGCCTTCAATCACGGTCAGACGAACGTTCAGAACCAGGCGTTCGGCGGCGCCGGCTTCTGCGCCGCTCCTAACGCCGGCTTCGTGATCAGCGGAAGCGGCCCCGGCGTATCGGTGCCCAGCTCCGCGCAATTCGTCGCGTCGGTGCTCGAGTTCACCAATCCGTCGGTGGTCGGCCACGCCGATGTTGCGGCATTTCGATCGACGAATCCTCCGTACTACATCGAGCCGGCCCTGTACTTCAGTCCCGATTGCTCGGTCGCCCTCGTAGTTGGCGCTCATCCGCTCGGACCGGAAAACAACCTGGCGCAGGTGATCGATCTGCGGAGCGGGAATATCATCAACAGCATCGAGTTCAGCGCACCGTTCTTCAACGCGTCGGTCGCCGACGGGAGCACACGCCAACGCATCGACTTCACCTCGGGAGGACAAACTCGGCAGGTTAATCTGCCGTAAACTACCGAGGCCTCTGCCCAGGTGCCGCCGCCATCGTTCACGCTCGGCGTGGGCATGGCGGCCGTCCTGGCGCAGTTCTATGCGGCGTGAGGCCGCGAGCCGACAGTCCGCTCCGCCGCGCCCGTGGCCCATCTGCACGCTCTCTGGCGACGCCGAGGCCGGCGCGCCTGTGGGGTACGTGAGCGCGTACCGGGTTCCCCCGCCTCGACCACGCGAGCGACCAGGTGGCGTTGCAGATAACGGCGCCCTCACGCATCGTGGTAGAACGCCTGCCAGCCGCATCGAGCGGACCACACCGCGAGGAAGGTTTATGCGATCCAGTCTCTGTACGATGATGGTCGTCGGGTCCATTCTGCCGGCGACGCTCTCCGCACAAACGCCGGTCATCGACTACCACCAGCATCTGTTCAGTCCGGACGCTGCCGCGCTTGTCACAGGCAGTCCGTCGCCGGGCATCGCCGCACGCGACGTCATTGCTCTCCTCGACTCCGCAGGCATTCAGCGCGCGTTGATCCTCTCGGTCGCCTACACCTGGGGTAAGGCAAGCAGGGACGCAGTCGACGACGAATACAAACAGGTCAAGGCGGAGAATGACTGGACGGCGCAGCAGGTCTCGCAATACCCAAACCGGTTACGCGCTTTCTGCAGCTTCAATCCGCTCAAGCCATATGCGATGGAAGAGCTGACGCGCTGTAACAACAGTCCGCAGCTGCGCCACGGGCTGAAGCTCCATTTTGGCAACTCCGACGTCGATCTGGACAACCCCGAGAACGTCGCGCAGGTCCGGAGGATATTCGAGGCGGCGAATCGCTACCGTATGGCGATTGTGGTGCATATGCGCACGTCGTTAGACCTGCGCCGCAAATACGGTTCCGACGCGGCACGTGTGTTTCTGAACGAGCTACTGCCGGCCGCGCCAGACGTACCCGTGCAGATTGCACACCTTGCCGGAGCGGGTGGTTATGCTGCGGCGACAGACTCGGCCTTGAACGTGTTCACGGACGCGATCGCCGGACAGGATCCGCGCATGAAAAACGTGTGGTTCGACGCGACGGTGGTGGTTCGACCCGGCATGTCCCCGGAAGTGCTACAGCAGAGCGCGGCGCGCATAAGGCAGCTTGGCGTCGAGCGGGTGCTGTACGGCTCGGATGCGGCGGTGAGTCCTCTCGCCTATCCAAAGGCTGGCTGGGAGGCGTTCCAACGACTTCCGCTGACCGAGGCGGAGTTCGAGGTGATCGCGAACAACGTCGCTCCATACATGCGTGATTTCCGCGCGCAATAGTTAGGCGGCGACGGTTCTGGTTCTAAGCCATCGCCCTCACATGTTTCTGATACCAAAGCGCTGTCCAGCTCGATTTGCCTTTCTTCTCGAGCATCGCCTTCGACGATGGCTGCTCGGAGCCGATCGTCTGATCGAGAGTCTCCGCCTGCAACCTGGTTTGCGCGTGCTCGACCTCGGTGCCGGCCCCGGCGTGGTCGCCAAACATGTAGCCGCAGGCCTCCCGCGCGGTGAGCTCATCCTGGTCGACCCACAAGAGGCTATGTTGACGCGCGCACGGGAACGCGTGGTGCCAAGTCCCGGCCTGTCGATCGCTTTTTTGGCCGCGTCCGCGGAACACGTGCCTTTGAGCGATTGCAGTGTCGATGTCGCCCTGCTGGTCACAGTCCTCGGCGAGGTAGATGACGCTCCACTCGTGATCCAGGAGGTGCACCGCGTTCTTCGACCTGGCGGCATCCTTTCTGTTTCCGAGCATCTCCCAGACCCAGACTTTCGGAGTGCACGCTCGGTCCGGCGCCTGGTGTGCAGATTCGGGTTCGAGGAGCGCGAACTCCGCGGCAGTCGGTGGAGCTACACGGTCAACTTCGTGAAGCGGGAGCCGGTCGTAACCTAACCTGCAATTGCTGCAGACGCGCAGACTCGACCGTCGTTATGGTACTGCAAGGTCGACAGCTCATGAGGACATCAGATGCTCTACATGGTTGAGGAGCAGTTTCGGGGCGGACGTCCGGAGGCTGTGTACGCCCGCTTTCGCGAGCGTGGGCGAATGGCTCCGGACAGGCTTCACTACGTTGCCAGCTGGGTCACGACTGACGGGGCTCGTTGCTACCAGGTGATGGAGTGCGAGGAGCGCGCGCTCCTCGACGCCTGGATGGCTGCGTGGGAGGACCTCGTGGAGTTTACCGTCAGTCCCGTTATGACCTCGGCGGATGCCGCAGGGACGTTCTCATCCGCCTGACTCGCTACTGTACCGCGCAGTATAAAGCAATTCTCTGGAGGGGACTCGCAACAACACTCGCGGCGAAGGCGCAAAGCCGCTCACTATTGGGGTCGAGGCGTGGCCGACGGTGCGGCCGGCAGCGCACGAGAAACTTCGACCCCATTCTTGAAGATCCGCACGATGGCGCGAGTATGCTCGATGTCCTCCAGTGGGTTTCCTTCGACCAGAAGCAGATCCGCGCGTGCACCCTCCACGATGCGACCGCGATCGGTGAGCCGGAATGCTTGTGCTGGCGCCAGCGTCGCGGCGCGCAGCGCTTCGGCCGCGGTTAGGCCGGCGCGTGTCATCAGTTCCAGCTCGCCGTGCACGGAGGCGCCATGCGCACTCAGATTCGGCGCATCGGTACCCGCGAGCAGCCGGACGCCTGCGGCCTTCATACGTCGGACGTTCTCGGAAGCACGATCGATCTCGAACCTGGCCAGATACGGCGCCAAGGGATAATCCGGACCAGGTCCCGGCGATGTCAGCACCTTACGCTGTGCGAGCGTTAGGTACGGCGAAACGCGGGGATCCGCGGCTAATTCCGGGCCGAGGCCCCGGCCGCCGAAAGCCGCGACAATGGACAGAGTTGGCGTTACGTATGTGCCGCGCTCCGTCATCTGCCGCAGCAGCGAATCATCGATGAGCGTATCGCTGAAACCGTGGGCCAGCACATCCGCGCCCGCGGCAACTGCGTCGCGTGCTCCCTGCAGCGAGCTGACGTGAACCACGGCGAGAACACGCTCCGCGTGCGCCGCGGCAATCACGGCGGCCAGCGTCTCCCGCGAAATAGATGTGAAGAAGGGCACCGAGGGCTCGTAGATGATCTTGATGTAGTCGGACCCTTCGGCAACCCGCCCCCTCACCAACGCGGGCGCTTCTTCGGGTGATGAGATAGTGGTGAATGGAATGCCGAACTGCGTCGTCAGCCCGCCTGGCGATGTAACCGGCGTGCCTGACGAATAGAGACCGGCAAGATCCGGCCGCTCCGGCTGGTTCCTGCGCGCCCGGTTCGCCTTGGCGACGTCCGTGCTGGTGAGCATGTCCAGCACCGTCGTGACACCGAAGCGTACTGCATTACGCAGCGACGCTTCACCGGACACGTGCCCGTGAGCATCGATCAACCCGGGCAGCAGCGTCCGCCCAGTGCCATCGACCACCGGCAGATCACGCGAGGGCGCAGCCTCGCCGATCGCGGCGATGCGCCCGTCGCGAACCACCAGGTTCACGCGTTCATGCACGCGCTCTCCGTCGAACACGCGCACGTTGCGCACCACGAACGAATTGCCGGCGACTGCATCTCCATCGACACGTGCTATTGTACGAGTGGTGGCACATCCTGCGGCAACCGCTGTCGCCAGGCCTAGCAGTAGGGGCGCGGTCCGCACCTTCATGTTCATCATCTTGAGTTGCCTTCGAGGAGATCGATGGGCGCCGCCGCGCAATCACGCTGCGTACGCTTCATCGTTGGCTGTGTCAGACACGTACTCGAGGAGGTCGCCCGGTTGGCATTGCAATGCCTTGCATATCGCCTCCAGCGTCGAGAATCGGATCGCGCGCGCCTTGCTAGTCTTGAGCACCGAGAGATTGGCCAGCGTGATTCCGACCTTCTCCGCAAGCTCCGTAAGCGACATCCGGCGGTCGTGAAGGACGTCGTCCAGTTTCACCAGAATCGCCATGTCACACCGTCCCCTCGAGCTCTTCGCGCATACGGGCGCCCTCTTCGAACACCTGCGCCAGTACGAACAGCAGCAGCACGGCGAGCCACCGGGTCAGCGAGAAATTCCAATCGATGTCGAGCGGAGCCGTTTCCGAGGTAGCCAGCGCAGCCGCCAGCCCAACCAGGAGATGCAGCAGTTCGAGGCCGAGCACAGACCAGGCGATGGTCCGCAACCGCTCGGCATTCTCAGCCACGAAGGGGTCTCCGTCGCGCACCGTGCCGACGATGCCAAGCAGTCGGCTCAGCACGACGTGCGCGACCAGCACCGCAACAATTCCCAACACCGCGATCTGGCGCATGCCGGCGATTCGCTCGGCATTTCCCTCGGCCGGCACCGCACCGAGTGCACCCATCACGGCCTCCTCTGCGATCACACTCGCGACCAGCAAAGCGAAAATCAGTACGCCGGCGATCCAGTTGAATACGATCAGGCCCCGGAGCACCCTGACTGACCAAGCCAGGTGAGACGACTGCGCCATTTCAGCCCCCTTTTCTAGTTCGCGCCAGTTGGATATTGACAAACGATAAGCATTTTATCGATAAACGGCAAGAGGCTTATTGAAAATCGATAACGAGAGTCTGAGCCTAGGACGCCAATTGCGCTCCCCCGACCACCACGCTCGGCTCCAGGAGTTGCAGTCCCCTACGCCTTGTGCAGAACCTCGATCGACACCGCGACCGCGCGGCCTAACGTCCGTTACTGCTTATGGGATCCAACGGCATGAGGTTGTGCGCCTGGCGACTCCGTACGAGCTTTCCGAGTCAACGCGCTCGGGCCCCAGGCGCTTCGTAGCTGAACTTGATGCGCTAGGCAGGCGAGTCATCGTGTCATTGCGCCAACTGGATCTCTTCGGAAGGCCCTTCCTCGTCGAGCGACCGCCAGCGGCTGGTCCATTCACTATCCGGGGTCTGAAGGGAAACGCGGCCCGCGGCTGGACCTGCCAATACCGTACTTCATCGAGGATCACGACGCCCTCGCCCAATACCTCGCAGACCTCTGCCATGAGTGGGCCTCGCCTGCGCACCCGGAAGTCCGCTGGGTCGACTGATCACCATCATTGTTGCCGGTGGCTGATTAGGAATTGAAGGCGACGTCGGCCGAGCGGTTTGACATTCGATGGAAGTCACGGCATCCTCTTCCCATCGTCATCCGATGGGACATATGCCTGGCTCACTGAGCGTCAAACGGATATGACACTCGCCTTTCTAATGGCGCTGGTAATCGCGACGCAAGACTCCGCGCTACCGCCGACATTCGCGCGCGAAACGCTGCGGCAAGTGGACTCCATCGCGGAAGCCGAATTCGCGAAGGACAGCCTGGGTAGCCTGACGATTGGCGTCGTGTCCGGCCCCTCGCTGGTTTGGTCCAGGAGCTACGGCTATGCGGATTCGGCGCGCACTCGGCTCGCAACGCCGGCTACCGTATATCGGGCCGCCTCGATTACGAAGCAGCTCACTGCGGTGATGCTGTTGCAGCTCGTCGAGCAAGGCCGAGTGCGGTTGTCGGACCCGGTCGATCGGTTTTTTCCCGAAGTCGGGCGAATCCGGGCTCGAACGACGTTTGCGGGACCGCCCACGCTGGTCCAGCTCGCGACAATGACATCCGGGCTCGCGCGCGACCCGAACGACAAACGTAAGTCCCAGTCAGGCTCCCCATCGCAATGGCTACAGGTCTTGATAGCGGCGCTTCCCGGCACGGAGTACGTTAGGCCGCCGGGGTCTGGT
Source organism: Gemmatimonadaceae bacterium (assembly GCA_041743285.1). Lineage (GTDB taxonomy): Bacteria > Gemmatimonadota > Gemmatimonadetes > Gemmatimonadales > Gemmatimonadaceae > JALZIF01. Next base: position 1,235 of record JBGTNB010000321.1, on the reverse strand, counting down.
TACCGGTATTCAAACGTTGGATACGCGATACTCGCTGCCGCGCTGGCGCGGGCGGAGGAGGAGAGCTACGTCAGCTACCAACGGCGGCGGATTCTTGTCCCGCTGGCGATGTCATCCACGGATTTCGAGCTCAGCCCAACCCTGCGCGCGAGATTGGCAACGGGTGTCGATTGGGATGAGCTGTACCGCGACACTCTCAACTTTGGGGACGCCGCGCTGGATCATCGCATGGGACTCGGATTGAGCCTCCCGAGCGGCGGCGCTTATTCGACCGTAGAGGATTTGGCCAAGCTGGTCTCGCTCCAGCTAGGCTTTGGTCCCGACAGCGTGCTACGGAAGGAGACGCTCGAGCTCCGCGACAATGTGCTCGTCGCAGCTGGTCCCGCATTGGACTATGGCTACGGCTTGGGTTATCAAGCGCTTCGTTGGGGCGATACCGTCGCCGTGGGGCATTCCGGGAATCTTGCCGGGTACACGTCGATGGTGCTTTACGACAGAGAGCGAGCGTTCGGCGTCATCGTGTTGCGAAGTGCGGCGGGAGGTCACGCGGACGCGGGAAGGCTTGCTGGGCGCGCCTTCCGCAAATTGCGATCGAGACTTCCTGACGGGAGCTAGCACCGCACGCCGGCTACGTTAGGTCAGCCCTCACACCGACGAGTGGGAACGAGGGCCGGGGCTCGAGGGGGCGGATCACACGCCAACCGGCCGACCCTGTGGTTTTTTCCGCATACTGTTGCTTTTTCAACACCCCTGCCCTATCGTCGAGACATGGGCAAACAGCGACCGGCGCTCAGTAAGCGCGAAAAAGAGGTTCTCGACATCGTATACGGCCGCGGCCACGCAACCGCGGCTGAAGTGCGCGACGACATGCGCGACCCGCCCAGTGACGCGGCCGTGCGAACAACGCTGCGGGTGCTGGTCGCCAAGGGACACCTGCGGATCGAGCAGGATGGCCCACGCTACGATTACTGGCCCACCGTCTCGCGCGAGTCGGCGCGCCGCACGGAGCTGCAGCACGTGCTGCGCACGTTCTTCGGCGGCTCGGTCGAAACGGCGCTGGCGACGCTCCTCGACGTCACCCCCGGCTCGCTCGATGACACGCAGCGGCGCCGGCTGAAGCGGCTGATCGACGAAGCCTCCAGGGAAGGACGCTGACATGCCTGATACGACTCTGATCCTGCTACTTGTGAAGGTGAGCGCGCTCCTCGCCGCCGTGCTCCTGGCCGCCCGGCTCA
>JBGTNB010000320.1:0-2275 GCA_041743285.1 Gemmatimonadaceae bacterium | reverse complement strand
GATGTTCGGGTTGCGCGGTCAATCCCATTGCAGCGCTCCCTTCTTCCACACGTAGACGAAGCCGACGAAGAGGATCACCATGAACACGAGCATTTCGGCCAACCCGAAGAACGAAATGTTGCCAGGCGTGCACACACCTTCGACGAGCGGGACCGCGCACGACAACTCGCGGTAATACGCGCTCCACGGCAGCATGAACACCGTTTCAATGTCGAAAATGATGAACAGTACCGCGACCATGTAGAATTTTACCGAGAACCGCTCTCGCGCGGACCCGAGCGCCGGAATTCCCGATTCGTAGGGTGCCTGCTTGGTCGGTGTGGGCCGCGACCGGATTGTGAAATGCGAAACGGCAAGCATCATGACCGCGTTGGCGACCACGAAACCCGTCAAGAGCAGAACTGGGAGATAGGCGCGTACGTCCATTGGTCTCCGACTTCGTGAAAAATTTCACGTTTGGCGCTCGGGGTAAACTACCAAGGCGTGAAAACGCGTGCAACCGCGTGCAGCCGGTAGCGATGCGAGATGGCCACACATACATTCCCGCCGCTGCGATCAACGCGCGCTTCCCTCCCCCGATCACCTCCGCTTCCGCTTCCGCATGTCTGTCAAGAGTGACCGCTGGATTCGTCGAATGGCCGAAGAGCACCACATGATCGAGCCGTTTGCCGACCGCCAGGTACGCGATGGCTGCATTTCCTATGGCGTCAGCTCCTACGGATACGACATGCGGGTCGCCGACGAATTCAAGATCTTCACCAACGTCCTCAATTCAATCGTCGATCCCAAGCACTTCGATTCGAACTCGTTCGTCGAATTTCAGGGCGACATTTGCATCGTGCCGCCTAATTCCTTCGCACTTGCCAGGTCAGTCGAGTATTTTCGCATCCCTCGCAACGTCATCACCATCACCGTGGGGAAATCGACGTACGCGCGCTGTGGGATCATCACCAACGTCACGCCCCTGGAACCGGAGTGGGAAGGGCACGTAACACTCGAGATCTCCAACACTACCCCCCTTCCAGCGCGCATCTACGCCAACGAAGGAATCGCGCAGGTGCTTTTCTTCGAGAGCGACGAGCCGCCGGAGGTGTCCTACAAGGACAAGGCTGGCAAGTATCAGGCGCAACGAGGGATCACTCTGCCCAAGCTGTGACTCGCGGGACGAGGGATGCGGGATGCGGGACGCGGGGTTAGCCGAACAGAGTCTCCCCCCGAGTTGACCTTAACACGCTTGCAGCGAACGTCGGGTGGCGTTCCCGCATCGCCCGTCCCGCATCGCGCGTCCCTCGGTCGTCAGCCGAATAATGCGCCGCCGAAGTACAGCAGCACCGCGAGGCTGAGTGCGACGACGACCCAAATGCCCGCGCCTAGGCCTCCCGAGGACTTGAGCGCCGGAACGGCTTCGGCATCCTCCGGCATTTCCTTTTCCGGGGTCGCGGAATGGCCCGTGACGTACGAGGTCTTCTCCACGGAGTCGGCCCCGCCCTGGTTGACCTCTCGGTTGCCGAAACCACTGGGCCCTTCGCTGGGCGTCTTCATGGCATCCTCCTGATGGGTGGCGAAGGGTGCACCAACCGCGCCACCGTCTGGTTCAGCCTGGAGTTAATCGCTTCCCGGCGAAGGGGAAGCTGCGGCCCCGGTCAGCGCGGCTCGCACGTAGTCTCGGTTCATACGGGCAATGGTATCGATGCTTATGTCCTTGGGGCACGCCTCCTGACATTCGCCATGCCAGGTGCAGTGTCCAAACTGTTCGATATCCATCTGCTCTACCATCCGAACGGCTCGTCGTGCGCGCTCTGGCTGTCCCTGAGGCAGAAGGCCGAGGTGCGTGATCTTGGCAGCAGTGAACAGCGACGCCGACGCATTGGGGCAGGCCGCGACGCAGGCGCCGCAGCCAATGCAGGCGGCTGCATCCATCGCCGCGTCCACATCTACCTTGGGGATGGGGATGGCGTTCGCGTCAGGCGGAGATCCCGTCGAGACGCTCACGAACCCTCCCGCTGCAATGATGCGATCGAACGCTCCCCGGTCCACCACCAGATCGCGCAAAACGGGAAAGGCGGTGGCTCGCCACGGCTCGATGGTGATTGTCTGTCCATCCTTGAAGCTGCGCATGTGCAGCTGGCAGGTCGCCGTGCCTTCCATCGGGCCATGCGCGACGCCGTTGATCATGACGCCGCACGCTCCGCAGATTCCCTCACGGCAGTCGTGATCAAAAGCGATTGGTGACGCCTTCTCCTCGGTGAGTCGCTCGTTCAGCACGTCGAGCATC
>JBGTNB010000319.1:0-6076 GCA_041743285.1 Gemmatimonadaceae bacterium | reverse complement strand
TTTCGCGCCGCATCCGGGCATGTGGTATCGTCCGGGCCGCGTCTTCCGCATCGAATGCGATCCGCCTCAGGCGGTACAGTCCGATGGGGAGATGCGCGGACAGACTCCAATTGACGTACGCGTAGCGCCGAGGGCGGCGCGACTGCTCCGTCCTCGTGCAGGCGAGCGCGAGAACACGCCTCGATAGGGAATTGCCGTGCATTCTGAAGACTCTAACGAGTCCGACAAGTTGGCGAACGGGTTGACCACACCGGTAGGCGCGGCGGCGGTCCACTACGACTCGCTTGCCGCGCTTTATGGCCCGATCATCGAGACGACGACCGACGCGATCGTCATCACTGATCCGCGCCGTCGCATCGCGTTCGCGAATCGGGCGGCGGGGGCGCTGTTCGGCGTGGAGATCGACCGGTTGATCGGCGCAGCAGTCGCGACACTCACGACCCCCGAGCAGTTGGAAGAGGTCGCAAGCCGCGAGCGGCTGGGATTCGAGGGCGATCCGCAGTGGTACGACACTGAGATCGTGCGGGCCGACGGCGAACGGCGGCTGGTGTCGGTCAGCTCGGCACCGCTGCGTAACGACTCGGGCGCCGTGATTGGAGTCGTGGCTTCACTGCGTGACGTGACCGAGGAGCGGCGTGCCCGGGCAGCAGTGGTGCAATCGGAGGGTCGCTACCGTAACCTGTTCGAGTCGGCGAGCGACGCGATTTACACGCTGGACGGAAAGGCGCACCTGACGTCGGCAAATCCGTCGACGTGCGAGATGTCCGGCTACACTCTCGACGCGTTGCTGGGCCGCAGCATGACGGCGCTGATCGACCCGGATGAGCTGGAGGTGGTGCGCGACAACTTTCGCGCGGCGCGCGCCGGCATACCGTGCCGGTACGAGTGTCACTTCTATCGCGCGGATGGGCAGCGGCGTCTGGCTTCCGTCACCAACACGCCTATCCACCGGGGTGGGAAGGTGATTGGCGTGCTCGGCATCGCTCGAGACATCACCGAGGAGCGGCGCCGGGACGCCGAGTTGCGACGGGCGCACACCCGCTTCCAGCGGCTCGTCGAATCCGCGTGGGACGCCATTTTCACGGTAGACGCACTCGGCCGGTTCACCAGCGTGAACGAAGCGCTCGAAAGTGGACTGGGGATTCCCCGCGAGAAACTGCTGGAGATGCAGTTCATCGAAGTCATCGAGGCGGCCGACCGACCGGCGATGCGTCAGGCACACGCGACGGCGATGCGCGGCGAGCGGCAGCGCGCGGAGGTCCGCTTTCGAGACCAAACCGGCCAGTTGCGCATTGGATCGCTCACCCTCACACCGCTCGCCGACGAGGGGGTTGTCGTCAGCGCACTCGGGATCGTCAGGGACGTGACTGACGAACGGCGGCTGACCGAGCAGCTGATGCAGCGCGAGAAGCTGGCGGCGGTTGGGCAGCTGGTAAGCGGTGTGGCGCACGAGCTGAACAATCCGCTGGCGGGGATTCTCGCGTTCTCACAGCTGCTGATGGCCACGCCGCATTCGGATTTGGCGGTGCGCGATGCGGTGGTGACGATGCACAAGGAAGCGAAGCGGGCAGCGAAGATCATCTCCAACCTGTTGCTGTTCGCCCGGCAGCGGCCGCCGGAACGCGCGGAGACCGATCTGAATCAGGTGGTGCTCGATGCGATCGAGCTTCGTCGTTATGCGCTGCGTACGCACCAGATCGATCTGCACACAGATCTGGACCGGAAGCTGCCGCGCATTCCCGCCGATGGCTCGCAACTGCAGCAGGTATTTTTGAACCTGATCAACAATGCCGAGCACGCGCTGTACGATCAACCTGGAGAGAAGCGGTTGACTATCACCTCGAGACGGGTCGGGGACTCTCTGGTGGTCACCGTTGCCGACAATGGGCCGGGCGTACCCGAATCGCTCGTCGACCGGATATTCAATCCGTTCTTCAGCACGAAGAAGGTCGGCGAGGGGACGGGCCTCGGACTCTCGATCTCCGATGGGATCGTGCGCGAGCACGGCGGCCAGGTTCGCCTGGTCAGCGGTACGGGCAACGGCGCGGCATTCGCCGTCGAGCTCCCGCTGGTCGCTGATAACGACTCTGCCGTCGCGGCCGGCGGCGGCGAGACGATGCATTTTTTGCTGCTCGGCACTGCGTCGAGTGAGCGGGAAGGGCTGGCGAAATGCCTCGGTGCGGCGGGCCACCGCGTCACGAGTGTTGCAGACGCGAGCGATGCGCTCGCGCGAATCGGTGCCACCAGGTATGATGCGGTGCTCGTCGATCTCCGCTCGATCGACCGGCGTGGAGACGCGCTGTTCGCGACGTTGGCGGAGCGCGACCCGCGGCTTGCTTCACGGGCGGTAATCATGTCGGACGCGGACTCGGAACTTCCGCGGTCGGTGCTTCGGCGCGGCGCCAGGCCGGTCGTCCGCCCGTCGCAGCCAGCCAATGCGATCGCGGAACGGCTCTATACGGAGGCAAGACGGTCATGAGCGAGACGCCGGAGCGGGACTCGATGGTCTGTCGGGCGTGCGGCAATCCCGAACGCGCATCCGAAGGATATCCGTGCGAGGGGTGTGGAACCTTCATCTGCCTGCGATGCTCGATGCAGGGCGTGACGTTATGCACGGCGTGCGCCGCGAAAGCACCACCCGCGACCAGGACGCCACCCTCTAAGTGACGGCCGACTTCGGCGGTCTGGGTGTCGTAGTCGGACACGCGACGGATCTCGCGGGAGGCACCGGTTGTACGGTGGTGAGAGGAGTGGAGAGCGCCTTTCGTGGTGGTGCGGTGGTACTCGGCCGCGCAAGCGGCACGCGAGAATTGCACACCCTGGCGCCGGAGCACCTCACCGACCGCGTCGACGCGGTTCTTCTCACCGGTGGATCCGCTTACGGACTTGATGCGGCAGCCGGCGTAATGCGATGGATGGAGGAGCGGGGACGCGGCTTTCCTGTGGGCGGCGGCGCGGTGGTGCCGATAGTGCCTGCCGCGTGTCTGTTCGATCTATTTCCCTGCGGCAACCCGGAATCGCGTCCGACATCCGCCATGGCATATGACGCTTGCCAGTCGGCTACTGCGCGTAATGTAGCCGAGGGGAGCGTGGGGGCGGGGACGGGCGCCACCGTCGGCAAGGGCTTGGGGCTGGGATACGCGATGAAGGGTGGTATCGGATGCGCGGTGGTCGAGGTGAATGGAGTGAAGGTCGGCGCCGTCGCCGCCGTCAATGCGTTAGGCGATGTTCGTGACGACGGCGGCCGGATCGTCGCCGGCGCGCGCGATGCGAACGGAAGTTGGCTGGACCAGCGTACGCGGCTCGGCGAGGGTTCGTCGGCCGACTTCGGCTCCCTGGTGGGCGCCAACACGACTCTGGCGGTCGTGATCACGTCGACTACGCTGTCGCGGGTGGAGGTAACGCAGCTCGCGCGAGTAGCGGCGGTGGCTTTCGGGCGTCGTATTTCTCCGGTCGCCACGAGCTTCGACGGTGACGTGATCGTTGCCCTGTGTCCGCACAACGGCTCGACGGCACCCGCGCTTGCAGTGGAAACGCTGGCGATCGCGGTGCTGGAAAAGGCCGTCGAGCGGGCGGTGCTGTTGTCCCGCGGACGCGATGGGGTTGGCGGCGCGGCGGACCAGGCGCTGGCATGACGAGCGCTGGTCTGATCGTTACCAGCCCGATAGCCCCCCTGCTTGCCGAGCCGCGAGCCGGTGCCGAGCAGGTGTCGCAACGGCTGGCCGGCGCGGCGCTGGAGGTGCTCGAGGTGAATACTCCATGGTTTCGCGTACGCGGTGCGGACGACTACGAAGGCTGGTTACACGCCGGATACGTGCGCGCACTGGTCTCCCGGGAGATTGCCCGCCGCTTCGCTGGAGGCCGTATCTCGTTAGGGTGCCTTGCGGTTACCGGCGAGGGTCGCCGCCGGTCGCTGCCGCTCGGCGCGCTGCTCGCCGATGACGAGACGGTAGAGTCTGGAGACGTAGTCGAGATGAACGCCGCTCGCACTCGATTCCCTCACGACCCTGCCGCCGCCGCCAGGACCGCGCTAACCAGATTCGAGGGCGCTCCGTACCAGTGGGGCGGGGTGACCCCGTGGGGCGCCGACTGCTCCGGGATGGTGCAATCCGTGTTCGGACTGCACGGCTTTTCCCTACCGCGAGACGCGTCTCAGCAGGCGATGATCGGCGAGCCCGTCACCGATGCACCCGAGAAATTGGCGCCAGGCGACCTGCTCTTTTTCTCGAACCGGGATGACAGGCGCGTCACGCACGTCGCAATCGCGCTCGGAGATTCGCGAGTGGTGCACAGCGCGATCGGACGTGGCGGATGGGCGGTTGACCGCCTGACGATGACCGAAGACCCCTATGTCGCCACACTGCGCGGGCGCATTACCGGCGCCCGGCGCATAGTGAGCCACCGTGGCTAGCTGACCAGCCCCGTCGGACGCATCGTGGCGGCGCCGCTTCGCACGTGCAGCGGAACCTGCACTACCGCCTGATCATCGACCGCAATGGCCATCGTGTATGTCCCGGCCCGGTCTATCGGCAGGTCGAGGGCCGCGATGAGCGGCATGTCCATTTCCGTGACCCCCGGCGGCGGCGGCCCAACATTCAGCTCGCCGACGGTGGACCACATTTCCTGCGATTCGGGATTTAGCCAGCGCAACGTGACCGAGTGCGCTCCTGCGTCGCGCGGTGATCCCTTCAAGTGCACGACCAGATGTGCTCGCGGGTGTACCGCTGGAAGCGTGGCAACCTGCACGGCATCGAATACGCCGAGGATGTTGAGCTTGCCTTCCTGGGAAAGGTTTGCCGCGTCGGCGAATAAAGCGAAGGTGACATTCATGTCCGCAAGCTAGGGTCGCGCGAGCGTCGGGGCCAGCGCTCCCCAACATTGCGTGCGCGGCCTAGCTTTCCCGCATGCTTTCACGCAAAGGCGCGGTCGCGCCCGGCTCCGCCGATCCAAGCGCCACGCCAGTTCGCTCGTTGGCCGGACCGGGCGGTCCCGAGCATGTCGCCGTTTCCTCGACGGACATGATGCTGTTGGGGATGAGCATCATCTGGGGCGTGAACTTCAGCGTAGTCAAGTACGGCACTACGCAGCTGGCGCCACTGGCGTTCAACGGCATTCGCATGACCATCGCCGTGCTCACGCTCGGCGTGCTCGTTTGGGCGCGCGGCGGACTGCGGCTCTCATGGAGTGATGCACGTGCGCTGTTCGTGCTCGGCCTTCTCGGCAACGGGCTGTATCAGATCCTGTTCATCGAGGGCATAGCACGTACACGAGCCGGAACGGTGGCGCTAATCCTTGCCGCCGGACCTGCGTTCGTAGCGTTGATCGGGCGAATAATGGGAGTCGAACGGGTGAGCGCACGGGGATGGAGCGGCATCGGTCTTTCGCTGGCCGGCATCGCGCTGGTGACGGCCGGCACGCCGGCATCGTCGTCAGGCTCCACCACATTGCTGGGGAACCTGCTGGTGCTTGCCGGGGCCCTGTGCTGGGCAATTTTTTCCGTTCTGCTAAAGCCGTATGCCAATCGGATCGGCGCGGTGCAGCTCGGTTCCATCACCATGCTCGGTGGTTTGCTTCCGCTGCTGGTGGTGGCATCGCCATCGCTGGCGTCGGTGTCGTGGGGTGCGATGCCGGCCGGCCTTTGGCTCGCCCTGGTTTACAGTGGTTTCGGGGCGCTTGCGGTAGCGGGGCTGTTCTGGTTGCGCGGCGTGCGCGTGCTCGGTCCTACGCGCACGGCAATGTACGTCAATCTTCAGCCGGTGATAGCGTTGATCGTTGCCTGGTGGGCGCTGAACGAGGTGCCTACCGCGGCCCAGTGGGGCGGCACCGGGGCAATCATCGCCGGCGTGCTTCTTACGCGCTCGTGAGACTCGTACTGTTCGACATCGATGGCACCATCCTCTGGAGCGATGGGATGGGACGCCGGGCCATGGAAACCGCGCTGGTGGAGGTTTTCGGCTCGTCAGGCGAGCCGAAGTACCGCTTCGACGGCAAGACGGATCGGCAGATAGTGCGCGAGTTGATGCGTGAGCTTGGCCATGCCGATGACCACATCGACGAACGGCTGCCACGTCTGCTC
>JBGTNB010000318.1:0-2404 GCA_041743285.1 Gemmatimonadaceae bacterium | reverse complement strand
ACGCCGCCGCCCAGGATTCGACCGCGGGTGGCCAAAGCCTGGTCCTTGTCTGGATCGGCCGACGGGTCGACCAATACCGCGCCCTCGGCAAGACCCAACACGTGGCCTTCGCGAATTTGCTCGCCCAGCACGGCCAGCTCGGTCATCCGCGTCGAGAGCAGCCAGCCGTCTCTCAAGCTCGTTGTTTCGCTTTGGCTCGGGACGCGAACTTCCACGTCAACGCGGTCGCCCTTTTGAGCGCCGGGACGCAGCAGCATTCGAGTGAGCACCATTGAAGTATTTCCCGATGCCAGTAGATGGTTCGGGTCGTCCACATCTCGCCGCTTCATTTCCGACATCAGCGCCGCCCGTTGCTGTGTGGGCGGCGGGTCGGAGCCCGTGCCGGCCAACCCCGTTACCAGCGAGATGCCTTCCAGCTTCACGTAATTCATGCCGTACGGATGCGAATAGGCCGACACGTATTTCACGTCCGGCATCGGCGGCAAGTCGATGCGCGCTTCGGGACTCTGCTGCCGGAAGATCGGGCCACTGCATCCGCAGCACAACGCGATCACCACGACAAGTGGGCGCGTCGTGCGGCGGGCATGGTCGATTGAAGTGCGACGCATCATGCTGAAGCGCTCCCGCGGAAATCCACACGATCAGCCGCACTTCCTGCGCGGCCGGGCATCAAATCAAGGGCCTGAACTCACTTTCAAGCCGCCGGAGAGTACTGGCTCCGCTTGTACCGGTCAAGGTGGGCCAGATAAACGACTTGCGCCACTCCAATTGCAAGAGCCCCGCTATCATCGCATGCAGCCTCCTAGCCGCTCGCGGCTTAGCGCTCCTCACGGCGGATCATACCCGCCCGAATGAAACGGATGGCACCGCCCGACTCTCAGAATCCCCTTCCAAGCCCCACGAACGGCCCCATATTTCCGCACCGCTAGGATGAAATACGCACTACACGTGGGCTCGAACCGGCACTGCCGGCCAATGAGAGGACTGAGCGTCCACTGGTAAACCCGCGCCAGGCCGATTAGCAGCATCGCCGGCAATTGCCACAGCATGCTGGCAAGCCGTCTCATGTTGCCTTCTCCGACGACCGCTTTGCCGATGCGATCGCTTTCCGCTCAACCAGCGCCGTTAACTGCAAATAAGAGACCTTTAAATCCTCGAGCGAAGGCGGGCAGGCGGCTCGCGGAATGCAAATCAAATCCAACGGCGGCAACTGGTTCTGCGTCAGCCGAAACGCTTCGCGCAACAGTCGCTTCCAACGATTGCGGCGGACCGAGCTGCCAACCTTTCGCGACACCACCAACCCCAATCGCGGATGCCCCAGATCGTTCACCGTGCCGTGCAGCACCATCGCTGCATCCGCCGCCGAAGCCCGCGCCGCGAACACGCGCTCGAATTCGCTCGCGCGCAGCAACCGCACCCTTTTGGGAAATTGATTTACCACTCACTAGTAGGATGGGCACCACCCACCATGGACAAGCATTTCGGTGGTGGGCTGTGCCCACCCTACAAATCCATTTTCGTATCACTCGGCGACTTGCCGAGCTGAATCGTATCGTCAGTCTTCGCCTCCGGAAGAACAGGCGCAAGCGCATCCCGCAACCTCCGATTCTGCGCCGTTGCCTCCACCGCCTTCGCCCGCGACCCGCCCGGCTTGTGCCGTGCCATCCGGCGTACCCAGTGCGCCCCGACCATTGCGCACGCCACCAGCACGAGACCCAAAAGCACAAGTCCCAACAACGCCATCAGCACGGCAGCCCGCCGCGGCGGGTCGAGTTGCTCCAACACCGCTTCCGTGGAGTACTTGGCCAGCAGAAAACGTGCGGCCGCCGCCGCGAAAACTGTTACCATCGCAACTCGGCTCGCGGAATCTGCGGATATCGCCCCGAAACATCCGCAAATGTCTGCCGATCCTCCGCCGAGAGATTCTCCGGCAAAACGATCTGAATCTCCGCAAACAGGTCGCCCGGCGGATTGGTTTTTATTCCCTGCCCCTTCACGCGAAGCTTCTTGCCGCTCGACGTGTTCGGCGGCACGGTCAGCGTGATCGTCCCCTGCGGCGTCGGCACGTCGACTTTCGCGCCTTTCGCCGCCTCGGCCAACGTCACCGGCACGCGCACTTCCAGCCGATTGCCCGTGCGACGAAACTGTGGATGCGGACTCACATGAATCGTCAGCAAGATATCGCCCGCCGGGCCGCTGCCCTCTCCCGGTTCGCCCTGGCCGCGCAGCCGGATTTTCTTGCCGTCGTCGATGCCCGCGGGAATCTTCACTTTGATCGATTCGACATTCCCGTCGCGGCGCTGAACCATCAGCGCCGCCTCGCCGCCGAGCACCGATGTGGCGAATGGCACCGTCAGCTCATGCTTCAAATCATTGCCGCGCGCGGCTGGCGAAGCGCGACGAC
>JBGTNB010000317.1:0-2039 GCA_041743285.1 Gemmatimonadaceae bacterium | reverse complement strand
GTAGCAAAAGGGCTGTACGGCGTGCTGATCGTCCGCGCTCCGGACGATCCACTGCAGCACCTCCCGGAAAATGTGCTGCTCCTCTCCGACAACCGGCTCCGCGCCGACGGCTCGATAGACTTTGCCGAGCCTCACTCGATGACAGGACCGCATCGACAGGGAGAATGGCCGCGAAGGCGATCTGATCTTCGTAAATGGCAACATAACGCCAACGCTGGCGATGCGCAGCGGTGAGGTGCAGCGCTGGCGTGTGATAAACGCGTCGGCGTCGCGTGTGTACCGGCTGGCAATACCCGGCCATACCTTCCTGCATGTCGGCAACGATGGCGGGCTGTTCGAGCGACCGGTGGAAAAAAGCGAGATCGTCGTGGCTAGCGCCGAGAGGGTGGAGCTGCTCGTACGTGGTACGGGCGCGCCGGGGAGCCGCACCACGCTCGAAGCGCTGCCTTACGATCGGTACATCCCGCAGATGAGGCCGGACGGGTGGGAAAAGTCCCGCACCTTGCTCAGCATCGACTACAGCTCAGCCCCGCCCGTCCAACCGGTTGAGCTTCCAGCGGTCTTACGACACGTCCCGCCGCTGGACACCCTGGAGGCATCGGCGACGAGGCTGATGGTGCTCACGCAGGGGATGATCAACGGGCGTCACATGGACATGGGGCGTGTAGATGTGCAGGCAAGGCTCGGGGCTACCGAGATCTGGGAGGTGGAAAACCTGGTGGGGATGGATCATCCGTTCCATCTGCACGGCTATCAGTTTCAGGTTCTCGATCGTAACGGTGTTCCCGAGCCGTTCCGAAGCTGGAAGGATGTGGCGAACGTGCCGAAGCATGAATCGGCACGATTCATTGTTCGTTATGATGACTTCGCGGGGAAGTGGATGTTCCACTGCCACATTCTGGACCATGAAGATCACGGCATGATGGGAGTACTCGAGGTCACGCTCTAGGAACTAGGAACTAGTGGACTGTAACTAAAGTTGCGTTGACTGCAGGAGAGTTGTAAGTTGGCGCATGTTCACCTCTGCCTATCCGTTGGAACTCGCGCCCGAAGAGCGGAGCGAGCTCGAAGCGATGGCGCGCTCGCGCACGTTGGCCGCCGGCCTGGTTCAGCGAGCGCGCGTGATCTTGGCGATCGCCGATGGCGAGCCGTATCCGATCCTCGCGGCGCGTCTGGAGGTCAGCAGCACTACGTTGACGCGCTGGCGCAAACGCTTCGAGCGCCATCGGCTGCAAGGATTGCACGATGCGCCGCGCAGCGGGCGCGGCGATCGGCTCACGCCCGGGCTGGAAGCGAAGATTCTGGCGCTCACGCAGCAACCGCCGCCGAAGCCCGCCACCCATTGGACGACGCGGACCCTCGCCGCCCGCTTGAAGATCAATCACATGACGGTCCACCGCGTCTGGCGACGGGCCGGGCTTCAGCCGCATCGGCTTGAGCGGTATGTCGCCAGTCCGGACCCGGACTTTGAGCAGAAGGCGGCGGATATTATCGGGTTGTATCTCAACCCGCCGGAACATGCCGTGGTGTTCTGTGTCGACGAAAAGACCGCGATCCAAGCCTTGGACCGGCGCGATCCGGTGCTGCCCCTCTCGCCCGGTCGCGCCGAACGGCATGGCTTCGAGTACGTCCGGCATGGCGCGCTCTCCCTCTACGCCGCGCTCAACGTCGGCACGGGCGAGATCGAAGGTATGACCGCCGCGCGGCACACGAGCGCGGAGTTCATTGTCTTCCTCGAGCGCGTGCTCGCGTCGCAGCCGCGGCGGCGCGAGATCCATCTCATCATGGACAATTTCTCCGCGCACAAAACCAAAGCCGTACAGGCCTGGCTGGTCGCCCACCCGCGGGTGCACGTCCACTATACGCCCACCTACAGCTCCTGGCTCAACCAAGTCGAGCTCTGGTTCGCCAAGATTGAACGGGAGTGCATCGCGCGTGGCATCTTCACCTCGACGACGGACCTGCGTCGCAAACTGATGCAGTACATTCGCGCCCATAACAAGCACTGCCATCCCTTCGTCTGGAGTTACTCAGATCCG
>JBGTNB010000316.1:0-5348 GCA_041743285.1 Gemmatimonadaceae bacterium | reverse complement strand
CGACCCGGACGCTGTGCCGCGCGCCCGCGCGCTGCTCCGCGAAGCGGCGGCGGCGGTGCTTGCGCAAGCCGGATACAACAAGGATCCAAGAGTACGCGGCGCTGCGATACGAATTGTGGGGCCGGTCAACGACTTCCTTCGCACGCCACTGGCCGAATCCCCCCTTATTCGTGCTGGCAATCAACACGTCCTCAGTCCGGACGCGTCGCCGCCATCGTTCTGGATGCTCCTGATGCTCGCTCACATGCCGATCTTCAGAACCGAGAATTTCGAGTTGATGGACCGGCTGGCCACTTATCTGTCGCAACCGATACCACGTACCGCGCCCTCCATAGCCGTCGACGGCGGCGTCATACCCATGCCGCACCTGCTGCTTGGCGATCCGTTGCCAAGCCTCCAGGCAGCCATGGCCGACCTGCCCTGGGCGCTGACTTGGTTGGAGATAGCCGCTCGACTCGGCTTTCTGCAGAAGAACGAAGGTTGGAATTCGATTCTCGAGAAGCTGATTGCCCAGCGCGATGGGGATCTCGTCTGGCGCTCCAGAAAGGGTACCGCCGTTCGGAGAAGCGAGAATCCCTATGCCTGGGCCACCTATCCGCTCGAGGACGATCTTTCGGAGAATCGCATGTGGAGCGACGTGACCTTCCGCATCGGTCTCATCGCGAGGCTGGCTGGCCGCCCCATTACGCTCGCCTGATCAAGCATAGCGTCGAACCGCCGAGGCGGTCATGGCCGGTGAGCTGCCCCGTGCGCAAATGACGGGTGCGCCGTATCCCTCCGGCGTTCAAGGCATACAGGTCCGCCGGGTTAGCATGGCCGGCCTCGAGGCAAGGTGCGTGGAGGCCGGCGAAGACCAAGCGCCCGTAATCGTGATGATGCCTGGCTGGGGATGCACCGCCTACACATTTCGCCGAAACATTCCGGCGCTCGTGGCAGGCGGATGGCGGGTGATCGTCATAGAGCCGCCGGGACAGGGATACAGCGAAAAGCCTCTAAGTCAGGACGCCTACACACTCACTTCGCTAGCGCGAACAACACTCGAGCTGTTCGATCTGCTAGGCCTCGATGCGCCCACGCTAATTGGGCAATCGCTCGGCGGACGGGTGGCGCTTCAGATAGCAGCCGAGACTCCCCACCGGATTTCCCGGCTCGTGCTCTGGAGTCCGGTAGGGTTTGGCTGCTCTCAGATAATTCATGCCGGTTCCGTGCTTCCTGTTCGCATGGCGCCGCTGCTGGAACGCCTGGTTGGCCCTGCTCTCGTGGGAATCGGTCTTAGAATAGTCTATGGTAGCGGTCATCCTCCGACTGCCGAGGACGTTCGCGAGTACGCGGCTCCACTCGAAACCGAGGGCTACGTACGCTCCCAGCTGCAGCTGCTCAGGAATGTCCAGTGGGGCGCCGCGGATGACGGACTATTCGCCCGGCTGACGCTCCCGGTCCTCGTTGTGACGGGGACGGCTGACCCACTCATCCCGTGGAAGCGCGTGCGCGACGGCGTTCCGGCGCTGCCGAACGCCAGGCTTTGTTCGCTACGTGGAGCGGGCCATGCGGCGAATGAGACACATTCCGACGAGGTCAACGAGGAGACGCTTGCCTTCATGCGCGCACCTGACGGCTTGGCAACGAGTTAGATTTCGCGCGAGCGCCCCGCCGGGGCGCGTACACAGGAACTGGAGAAAGTGACGGCAACAGCAGAATTATCGCTGAGCTTTGCGGAGCTTGGGCTCGCCCCAGAGCTCATGCAAGCGATTGATGACTCGGGGTACTTGCTTCCAACCCCTATCCAGAGGGAAGCAATCCCGCTCGCGCTCAAAGGGCGCGACCTGATGGGACTGGCCCAGACGGGCACCGGAAAGACGGCCGCGTTCGTCCTTCCAACACTCAACCTTCTCCTTGGCGGACCCAAGCGTCTGCGCGCCGTGGTACTGGTGCCCACGCGGGAGTTGGCGGTGCAGGTTCACGCGTCGGTGGAGAAGTACGGCGCCCATACCGACATCGAGGTTGCCGACATCTACGGCGGAGTCGCGCTGGGTCCACAGGAAAAGGCGCTGCGCCGCGGCGTCCAGATAGTAGTCGCAACGCCAGGCAGGTTGATCGATCACATGGAGCGGCAGAACGTTGTCTTCGATGATCTGGAGATCCTGATCCTCGACGAGGCCGACCGCATGCTCGACATGGGCTTCGCTCCGCAGCTGAATCGAATCGTGAGAGAGATTCCGCCCTACCGTCAGACGATGCTGTTCAGCGCAACGATGCCTCCTGAGGTCGAAGCGCTGGCGCGAAAGTATCTGCGCAAGCCCGTCGTCATTCAGGTCGGGCGCCGCTCGCAGGCCGTCAATACCGTGACCCACGCCGTCTATCCGGTGCCAAAGTCGCGCAAGACGTCGCTGCTCCTGCACCTTCTGGAGAATGAAGCGGCGCTCGATTCGGTGCTGATCTTCACGCGCACCAAGCACGGCGCCGACAAGCTGTTAGGCGAGCTGCGCCGTGGCGGTATTCAGGCCGAAACGATGCACGGCGACCGCTCGCAGTCGGAGCGAACGCGCGCGTTGGAGAACTTCAAGTCCGGCGCAACGCGCGTACTCGTCGCAACCGACATCGCACAACGTGGTTTGGACATCTTCGGAATCTCTCACGTCGTGAACTACGACGTGCCGACGCAGGCGGAAGACTACGTGCACCGAATTGGCCGTACCGGTCGGGCGGCGGCCACCGGCGATGCCTTCACCTTCATGTCGCCTGACGAGATTTCGATGGTACGACTCATCGAGTCCGTTCTAGGCCAGCAGATTCCACGAATTCAGGTGCCAGGCTACGATTTTGGCAGTGGAGCAGCTGGATGAAGGGTGTAGCCCTGATAATGGCGCTTTCCGTGGCGCTGGCATGCGGTCGGGTGGTGGCTCCGTCGCCCCCACCGGGCGAGCCGAATCTGTTCGAGACGGTGACTCTACCGGGGGTCTCGATAGCTCTGGCGGCGAAGTCGGCGCGCACGCTCCAGGACCTTCAGTACATTACGCGACGCTTCGGGTCGGATTCGACATGGGGCTTCCGCTCTGTCGACAGCTTTCACGTACGCGTGCGATACCTGCGCGCATCTCCGGACAGCACGAGGCTCGTCGGGGAGTATTGGGGCAGGTGCGAAGACGGTGGCAATTTGTGCCTGCGCGGCGAGTTCTTCCTACTGGTTCAAGGGGTAGCGGCGGAGGAGGCGGTTCCGCAGTAGTCGGCCGGTCATCAGCTCTTCACCCGTCCGAGCCGAGATACTACGATGGTATCCTCGGCGCCGCGGCGGCGAATCGTTAGCGTGGTGTTGGCGGCGCCGTACCCCCGGCCGGTCGGCCCGTAAGCGATGGAATCGCGCGTAACGCTGAGCGTGACGGCGTACCAGACGCCCAGTGGCAGATCGAGCAGCGTATCGGGATGCGCGAGAACCAGCGCTCGGCCCGAGGCGGTGTCGAATCGCAACGCTACAACGCGCGATTCAGCGAGCGCAGAGGAGCGAGCAAGATGGAGCGCGGAGACGAGCTCGGTGCTCGCGGCGCGTACGGAGCTGCGGTCACGCAGCGAAGCCGACCCTGCGATTGTGATCATCGCGAGTATCGCGCACAGTGAGAGCGCAAGTACCACCTCGGGCAGCGTCGCCCCCGCCGTAAGCGTATTCTTCATGCCCCCGATAATGGGCGGCCCGGTCAGCGCAGCGGTACCGAATGCGCTCCACTCTCATCGAATCACCGCATGTCACCCTCCCCTCGCTCGCATCAGAGCCGGCCCTTTTCCCGTCGCGCCAACGTCGCTCGCGTTGCCCGTTTCCCGTTTCCCTATTCCCGTTCGCGCGGCCACTGTTTGCCTGGTGCTCGCCGCTTGTCAGGCGCCGCAGCCACAGGCGCTGGAGGGTCTGGGCGAATCGGTGCTCCAGCTCGGCGATGCCGTAAGCGCCTTGCAGCAGGAGAACGCGATCCTGCAGGATCAACTCGACTCACTTCGTCTCGCCGTCGCCCAGCAGGACACCGCGCTTCGCCGGTTCGCCAATCTGGCCGGTATGCCTCTTCCTTGAAGCAGGCAGTCGTTCCCACCAGCCCCCGCCGGCTGTAGCTTGGCACCTACGCCTTCTCATTTTTGGAGATCTCCGTGCCCACCTTCCGTTCGATTGCCGCGCTCATTGCGGCGCTCGTACCTGCGCTGCTCGCCTCCCAGCAGCCCATCGACAGCGTGTATTCCGCGAAGATTCGTGAGCTTACTCCCACGCATGAGCGGTGGAAGTTCACCACCGAGCTCGTCGATCACCTCCCCGAGTCCGACGTTCCCACGCCGCTCGATGTGCTGGGATACGTACCGGGTGAGATCGGCCGCCTGTCGTACGTCGCCGATGTGAACAAGTACTTTCGAGCGCTGGCCGCCGCCTCGCCGCGCGTCACGCTGACGACGATCGGCAAGAGCGATGAGGGGCGCGAGATGCTGCTCGCCATCATTGCCGACGAGGAGACGCTCGCGCGCCTGGACGAATACAAGGCGATGGCGGCACGGCTCGCCGATCCTCGGGGCCTGCCTGACGCCGAGCGTGCCAGGATGGTCAAGGAAGCGAAACCTATCTATTGGCTCACTGGTGCGATCCATTCGCCCGAGACCGGCAGCCCGGAAATGCTGATGGAGCTCGCCTATCGAATGGCGGTGGGAGAGAGCGATCACCTTCGGGCCATTCGGGCGAACGTGATCACCATGATTACGCCGGTGCAGGAGCTCGACGGACGTGACCGGATCGTCGACGTCAACAAGCTTTCGCGCGAACTCGGCCTCGGTCCGCAGGCGGTGAGCCTCGTTTATTGGGGCAAGTACACGGCGCATGACAACAACCGTGATGGGATGGTGGTGTCGCAGAAGCTCACCAGGGACTTCATCAAGACCTTCCTGGAGTGGCACCCGACCGTAACCCATGACCTGCACGAGTCGGTGCCGTTCCTGTACACGAGCACCGGAACCGGCCCGTACAACGACGAGTTCGACCCGATCGTCGTCGACGAATGGCACGCCCTTGCCTATCAGGAGATCATGGAGCTCACGCGCCGCGGGCTGCCCGGAGTGTGGACGCACGGCTTCTACGATGGTTGGGCGCCGAACTACATGCTGTCGATCGCCAACCTGCACAACTCGATCGGTAGGTTTTACGAGACCTACACGTCAGGCGGAGCCGACTGTCAGACGGTGGATCTTCCCAGCCGGTCCACCGACCGAGTATGGTATCGTCCCAATCCTCCGGTGAATGGCGTTCGGTGGTGCATTCGGTCGAACATCAATTATTCGCAGTCCGGCGTGCTGGTCGCTCTGAAATACGTGGCCGATCGCCGTGAGAC
>JBGTNB010000315.1:0-7955 GCA_041743285.1 Gemmatimonadaceae bacterium | reverse complement strand
GCGGCCGGGGTGGCGATGGTGTCCGTGGCAACAGACGTGGATCGGGCGCTCGCGGTGCGGCGGGCGGACACGAACGCGGCGCAGCTCGGAATAACCGGAGCGAAGGCAGTCCTTCCAGCGATGCGGCAACCTCGGGGCCTGCGCCGCGGGGGCGCGGTGGTAAGGCTCGAGGCAGTCGCAGTGGGCCGCCGGGTGGCAAGCGAGGGAAGGGCGGCCGTCGGGGGAGATGAGCAGCCGTCCCCGGGAGCCTTGATATCTTCACGGGCGGCGTCAACGGATCCTTAACTTGCCGAGGGTGGAATCATGAGGTTGCCTTTCGCATGTCTGCTGTTCATTGCCGCGGCATGCACCTCGCCTGACGAGGGCGGCGCCGTCGACACGTTGACCACCAGCGAGCGGGACAGCGCCCTCGCCGAGTCCAATCTACCCGGTGCCCGGGGCGTGGCGGGTGCAATGCGGGCCGCTGACTCGGCCAACGCCCGGGCCGCGCGTCTCGATTCGCTGGCGAACGATCCCTAACGGCGATCCTCTGGTGCCTACTGAAACCGCTCGCGCCAACGTGCCCATCTGGGAAGACGCGGCGTGGGAAGGACTCCCCGCGCTCGCGCACGACCTGGTAGCCGACGTTTGCGTCGTCGGCCTCGGCGGCTCGGGATTGGCTGCGGTGCTCGAACTGCTCGACCGTGGTGCGCGCGTCGTCGGTGTCGACGCGGGGACAGTCGCCGGAGGAGCTGCCGGGCGGAATGGAGGCTTTCTCATCGCGGGACTGGCCGAGTTTCACCACGATGCCGTCGCACGGTTCGGCCGCGAGCGCGCAACTGGGTTGTATCGCCTGACGATGGTGGAGATCGAGCGCATGGCCGGCGAGACTCCCCAAGCGGTGCGATTGACCGGGTCTCTGCGAATCGCCGCGTCGGACGAAGAGGAGCGCGACTGCAGGCTGCAGCTCGATGCAATGCGCGCCGATGGCCTCCCGGCGGAATCGTACGAAGGTGAGGAGGGGCGCGGCCTGCTCATCTCGACGGATGGGGTCTACCACCCGATGCACCGGTGCCGGACCCTTGCACGTGAGGCCGTCGCCCGTGGAGCCCGTTTGTTCGAGCGCACCGCCGCTGACCACATTTCGGGAACCGAAGTGCGCAGTGCCGGCGGAAAAGTCCGGTGCGGCGCGGTCGTCGCCTGCGTCGATGGAGCCCTCGCTCGCACCTTCCCGGAATTGTCGGCGCGCGTGCGAAGCGCGCGACTTCAGATGCTCGCCACCGCGCCCACGGACGTCCTTCGACAGCCGCGGCCGGTCTATACGCGCTGGGGGTACGACTACTGGCAGCAGCTTCCCGATCGCCGGCTCGTACTCGGTGGGTTTCGCGACGTGGCTGAGCAGGAGGAATGGACCGATGCTGCAGAGCCCACTGCCCGCGTTCAGGAACTGCAGGAGCGATTCGTTCGTGAGAAGCTGGGCGTGCACGAAGAGATCACCCATCGATGGGCGGCAACCGTCTCATTCAGCAACAGTGGCCTTCCGATCCTCGAAGAGGTTCGTACGGGTGTATGGGCGGCCGGCGCCTACAGCGGTACCGGGAACGTGTTGGGAGCGCTGTGCGGGCGCGCCGCGGCCCGGCTGTCCACCGGCGAGCACGCCGCGATCGCCGATCTATTGCGATCCGAGAGGTCAGCGCCATAACGCATCAGAGATGAGAGATGCGAGTTGCGAGAGGCAAAGCGGAAATTGCGAAGCGCGAAGCTGGACCTCAAGCGGATTGATTACCTATTAGCATCTCGCATCTCGCACCTCGCATCTCATTTCTATCCATGGACAACATCTGTCACACCCTCGTCGGCGCCGCACTCGCCAAATCCGGTCTCGAGCGCCGGACCGCACTCGGCGGTGCGACGTTGATGATCGGGGCGAATTGTCCCGATATCGATATCGTTGCCGTACCCCTCGGGATGAGCTTCGAGTGGCGCCGGGGAGTGACTCACGGAATTCTCGCGCTGATAGTGCTGCCGTTCGTACTGACGAGCGTCATGCTCGCATGGGATCGCTTCGTCAGGCGAAGAAGGGCCGGCACCACCCACCAGCCAGCCGACCTCTGCGGTTTGCTCCTTCTTTCGACACTGTCGATGCTGACGCATCCAGTGCTCGATTGGATGAACGTCTACGGAGTTCGGTGGCTGATGCCATTCGATGGCACATGGTTCTACGGCGACGCACTCTTCATAGTCGACCCGTGGATCTGGGGTGCACTTGCGGTTGGCGTGGTTGCCTCGCGAAGACGCTGGCGCGCCGGCGACCCGGCTCCCGGTGCCCGACGCCCGGCGGTGATCGCAATGGCTCTGGTTTCCACCTACATCGTTGGCATGCTGGTGTTAGGCGAAGCCGGAGAGCGGACCGCCCGTCGCGGGCTGGCGGCGGAGGGCGTGCGGAACGTGGATCGGATCATGGCCGGACCCGTTCCTGTGAATCCGCTTCGGCGTCAGGTTGTTGCCTCGGTCGATTCGGGCGCACACTACCGCTTCGGCGAAGTACGATGGACTCCTGGGACGAGCTTCGCTCTGGAGGAATTCGCGATTCAATCCAATCGTGATGACCCGGCGGCAGGTCTTGCGCAAACCACGCCGCGTGGCAGCGGTTTCGTTCAGTGGGCACGCTTTCCCTTTTGGGTGATCGACCGGCGGGCAAACCAAGCCACCATCTGGATAGGCGACGCTCGCTACACTGTGGATCCTGAGGTATCGTGGGCGGCGGTGCGGCTCGACATGGCGGTGGAGTATCGGATACGAGAAGAATGACGGCGCCGAGCGCTACTCAATCTGCGATCTCATATTCTTCAGTGGCGTACGTCTGAAATCCGCGGGCCAGGTAGTTAGGCTTGGCCGCGGGCGAGTCCAGGGTGCAGGTGTGGAGCCAAACACGGCCGGCCCCCAGCGACCAGGCCCGCTCAACGGCGTCGACCAGCAGCCACTTGCCGAGTCCGCGGCCGGCGAACTCTGCGAGTAGCCCGAACAGGACGATCTCGACCGAGCCGTCGTCGTGGCGCTCGAGCTCGTAGAATCCGGCACGTTCGCCGTCGATCGTGAGCTGGTACAAAGTCACGAGTTCAGTGGTGAAGCGCGACGCTACCTGCGCATCTGTCCACTCATCCCTGTCGTGCCAGCGATACGCTGTGCCCACCCGTGCGTAAAGCTCGCGAAAAAGCTCCGGGGGAACGGGAAAGCATCGCTCGACGCAGGCGCCGGCTGGCTGCTCCACTTGCCCGCGGACGAGGTCGTCGGAGGAAGTCAGTTGGAGATACGTGCGAGTGACCTTCGTCATCGGGAGGAAGCTAGTCTCGTCTCGTTGGGACCACGTGCCCGTTTCCCGCTTCCCTTTTCCCATTTCCCAACGTTTCCACCAGCCGCATGGCCGAGAGTTTGCTGTACCGCACGGTCCAGCAAGCAGTTAGACCGACAGGACCAAGCCAGCCGACAATTTTAGATATAAAACGTTTTATCGCAGGCAGTTATCTTTATTATTGCTTCTTGGACCGACCAGTCGTATATTCACGCCAATGAAAGATCGTAGAAGCCAGATCATCGACGCAGCGACGGAGCTGATTTGCCGTAGCGGTTTTGCGCAGACCTCGGTTGACGACGTAATTCGCGAGGCTGGATTGTGTGGCAAGGGGCACTTCTACCATCACTTCAAATCGAAGGAAGAGTTGGGGTTCGCTGTTGTTCAGCGACAGTTCGAACACTTTGCCGGACATGGGTTGGCGATCCTGAGGGATCCGCGCGTGCCGCCGTTGGAGCGGCTGGACCGGTTCATCGATGCGATGGTGGAGGGGCAGGAGGAGCGGGGGTGCGCGGTGGGGTGTCCGTTCGGCACACTGGGAGCTGAGCTGTCGGAGCATAACGAGGGGCTTCGCCTGGAGTTGGCGAAGGTGTTCGAGAAGTGGGCGAGCCAGCTCGACGTGCTGCTCTACGAAGCGCGCGACGAGCTGATCGAGGGGACTGATACTCGCGGACTTGCCCAGTTCATCATTGCGACGCTCGAGGGGGCGATGCTGATGTCCCGGGTGCAGCGGCGAATGGCGATCATGCGGGGCATCGCTGATCAGTTGAAGCAGTACGTGGGTTCGCGGGTTCGTGGACGGGCGATGGTGGCGGCCAGGCCGTCTGCATAACGAAGTATCGCGGCGCCGCCCGCACGAGCGGCGGCCGCTGGGAGGGAATGCGGGATGACGACCATGCTGTTGTCCCCGCCCATGAAGACGGGGTGGGGGGATGAGCCGCAGGCCGAAGGGTCTTCTCAGGAAGGTGTTCGCGCCCAAGCGCGCCGCGCGTTTGAAGCCGAAGCGCTGGCGCAGCTCGATGCGCTGTACAGTTTTGCGCTCAAGTTGACGCGCGACAGGACCGATGCCGAGGACCTGGTATCGGACACCTTGTTGCGTGCGTTCGACCGGTGGGAACAGTACCGGCTCGGTTCCAATATCCGGGCGTGGCTGTTCACCATTCAGTATCACACGTTCGTCAGCCGCAAGCGGCGGGTATCGGCGCGTGAGGTATCGCTCACCCCCGAGAACGATGACCGTCCTTCGGTCGATGTGGTGGGGGAGGCCGATCCGGAGTCGCGGTTCTACGACGGATTTCTCGACGATGAGATCACCCGGGCGATCGATGCCCTGCCTGACGAATATCGCACCGCCGTGATGCTGAGCGATCTGCAC
This sequence comes from Gemmatimonadaceae bacterium, assembly GCA_041743285.1. Lineage (GTDB taxonomy): Bacteria > Gemmatimonadota > Gemmatimonadetes > Gemmatimonadales > Gemmatimonadaceae > JALZIF01. The sequence continues at coordinate 3,249 of JBGTNB010000315.1, read as the reverse complement.
GAGCTGCGGTACGCCGAGATCGCCGAAATACTGGACGTGCCCGAGGGCACGGTGAAGTCGCGGCTGTTTCGCGGACGGCGGCTGCTGCAGCGTGCGCTCGTGGGATACGCGGTCGACATGGGGTACATAAAGCCGCGGTCCGAAGCGGCCTGATAGCGGGCGTCAGCGTCAGGCGCGATTCGCCGTTTCGCGCCTGACGCGCGCGCGATGGCGGCTCGCCTTGGCGCGATTGCCGCACGTGCCCATCTGACACCAGCGCCGGCGCGCGTTGCGGGTCGAATCGAGGAAGACCCGGGGGCAATGCGGATCGCCGCACCGCCTTACGCGGGATAGCTCCCCGGTCACCAGCGAGTCGGCGGCCGACTCGACCACCGGGATCATCAGCGCCGCGAACGCGTCGCCACCCGGAATGAACGACCGCATGAACGTTCCATCCGGCCGCTCTTCGAGCCGCCGGGTCCCCACACTGCGTCCGAGCACGCGATTGATCTCGAGCACGGCCGAGCGCTGCACTTCCATCGATTGCGCCCCACGCTCGGCCAATGCCCGCAACGTCGCGCGAATTCGCCGTCCTTCGGCTAATACTGCGCTAGCCCCCGCCAACTGCAGCTGAGCCCGCCGACGAATCCCTCCCGACCGCTCGGCATCGAGCAGTGATGCGGCCTCGAGCCACCGCAGGAACGCATCAAAGTCGCGCAGCAGATCCACGCGCATTCCCTGTCGGACATCGTCGGTGTTGACGAAGTCGAGCCACAGTCGGTCGCCAAGGAAAATGAACACCAGCCCGTCTGTCGGAGCGCTGTGAGTACGGGACATGCGTTGGATCGGGGATGATCGTACCGTGCGGCGAGCCACGTGGCAAGAACGGACGCCCAAGCGGTCACGGCCTTCGATACAGCGACACTATTTAAGAGCCCGAGGGCGTTAGTAAGCCGGATCGCCCAACGACGGTTCCGGGATCAGAACCTCCATGATTTCCAAGGGGTATCATCACAGGTGAATGCAGCGCGTTCACTACTCCACAGGAGACAGCGATGCGTATGAAGCTCGTTCAGCAGTTTTTCGGTTCGGTGGCGGTAATCGGTGCGCTGATGCTTTCCGAAACAGCAAGCGCCCAGAATGCTCCGCCGGACTCTTCGGTAGCGATGGTAGGCACGACCCTTATCTCCGTACATTACGGCGCACCGTCGGTTGGTGGACGCCAGGTGTTCGGCGGAGTGGTTCCCTATGACCAGCCGTGGCGCCCGGGCGGCGGCGACGCTACGACCTTTCGCACCCTCCGCGCCCTCCAAATGGGTGACGTGAACCTGCCGCGCGGCACCTACACGTTGTTCGCCATACCGGCGGCGGCATCGGGTGCGTGCAATGGCGGCGGCGCGGCGGGCCCAGGGGTGCTGATTCTCAGCAAACAAACCAGCGGAGCGTTCAATCAGGCGCAGGAAGCGGCTCGCGTGCCCATGCGCGCATGCCAGCTCGAGGATGCCATCGAACGCCTGGCGATTCGTGTCATTCCTGGTTCGGGCAACACCGGCACCCTGCGCATCGAGTGGGAGCGCACCCGGTATGACGTTCCGTTCAGCCTGGTCCGCTAGCGTAAGGCGTTGGAAGCTGCAGGGCATTTCGTCGAGAGCCGGGTCCAGATTGGCGCATCTGGATCCGGCTTTCGCCGCAATTGCAGGCTTGGTCTGAGCTACCGGCTCTGAATTCGGATCGCCCGGCCGGTTCGGCTGTCCGTCTGCTCCCCATCACGGACGGCGAAAGCGCCGTTCACGAGCACGTGCGGAATGCCAGTCGGATACTGAAACGGGTCGGTGAAGGTCGCGCGGTCCGCAACAGTGGCGGGATCGAACGCGACCACATCTGCCGCGCCGCCCACCCGCAACCGTCCGCGGTCCGCGATCCTGACGCGAGAGGCGGGAAAGCCGCTCATCTTCCACACAGCCTGCTCCAGGGTGAGCGCCTTCGTCTGGCGAACGAAGTGGCCGAGGACTCGCGGAAAGCTGCCTAATCCACGCGGGTGCGGATGTCCGCGTCGGGCCGGGCCTTGGACGGCAAAGGCGCCGCCATCGCTGCACACCATGCCCAGCGGGTGCGCGAGAAAACGCGCAAGGTTGTCCTCGCTCATAGCAAACCCCACCATGCCCACGTTGCCGTCGTTGCGCGTCAGCAAAGCAACCGTGAGCTCGTCAGGCGGCACTCCCAGCGACTTCGCATACGTTCCCAGCCGCTGCCCCTCCGCCGCCTTGTCGGACTCGGCGCGCACCGATGCAATCATCACGTTGTCCCATCCGCCGATACTCTCTGCCTTGGCGGCGGCCTGCGCGCGCAATGCGGGCCCGGTGTCCGCACCGGCAAGTCGGGCGAGGAAGGCGGCCGTGCCACCATCCCGGCTGGAGGGCGGAAAGAGGTTGCTCAGTCCCGTTTGATAGGCAGTGTACGGATAGCGATCGAAGGCTATTTCGAGGCCGGCGGCATCGGCGGCCTCGATCCGGGCGAGCACGGTGTCGATCTTGGGCCAGTTGCGCGGCCCCTGCGTCTTGAGGTGGGAGATCTGGAGCGGGCAACCGGCGCCGGTAGCAACGGCGATCGCTTCATCGACCGCTTCCATGAGCTCGTCGTCCTCGTTGCGCATGTGAGTGGCGTAGGGCAGTCCGCGTTGGGCGAGCGGCCGGCAGAGCGCGATGAGCTCCTCGCGGCTGGCGAAGGCGCCCGGAGTGTATTCGAGACCTGTCGACGCGCCACACGCCCCGTCGGCCAGCGCTTGGCTAACGAGGGCCACCATCTGCTCCAGTTCGGCGGCAGTTGCCGGGCGATCGTCGGCGCCGACCACTACGCCGCGTACCGTTCCGAGTCCGACCATCGATGCGACGTTCACAGCTGGGCGGAGCGAATCGAACGCCGCGAATACCTCGGCCATGGTCTGCGGGCCATCGTCGCGCCGCGATGGGGCGCGCGACCCGCCATCCTGGCCGGCGACAATGGTCGTGATCCCCTGCCTTACGACCGATGCGGCGCGCGGATCTGCGCTCAAAGAGCCGTCGCCGTGCGAATGGATGTCGATGAATCCTGGCGCGACGGCCAGCCCGCGCACATCGACTTCCTCGCCGCCATTGGCGGCTAGACGCGGGCCGATCGCGCTGATCCGGCCGGCGGTGATGGCGATGTCGGCTTCCATGGCGGGCGCGCCGCTGCCGTCGAACACGGCGCCTCCGCGAAGCACGAGATCGGCACGGGAAGGCCCGGGCGCCG
>JBGTNB010000314.1:0-4472 GCA_041743285.1 Gemmatimonadaceae bacterium | reverse complement strand
CGCGCCGATGCTCCGGCGACGCTGGTCTGGGTCGAAGCGCTGGACGGCGGCAACCCGCGCACCGAGGCCGAGAAGCGCGACCGGATGCTGTCGCTGGCCGCGCCGTTCACCGGCCAGCCGGCCCAGTTGTTCGATGCCGCGTCGCGCCTGCGCGGAGTGGACTGGGTGCGCTCCGACCTGGCACTCGTCACAGAGCGCTGGTGGCGCACGCGTGAAACGAAGACGTGGATGATCGATCCGTCGTCGCCGGCGAAGGCGGCGCAGTTGCTGTGGTCGCGGTCGTACGAGGATCGTTACGACGATCCAGGCTCGTTCGAGACGAAGCCTACCCCGAACGGCACCCGCGTCGTTCTCACGACGCCTGACGGCAAATCGGCCTACCTTACCGGGCAGGGCGCTTCGCCGCAGGGCGACATGCCTTTTCTCGACCGGATCGATTTCGCCACGAAAAAGACAACCCGGCTCTGGCGTTCGGCGCCACCCAGGTACGAGACGGTGGTCTCGCTGCTCGACCCGCGGGGGCAGCGGGCGATCACGCGACAGGAGAGCGTCACCGAGCCGCCTAACTACTTCGTGCGCGACCTGCGCCGTCAGCGCGTAGCCCGCTTGACGAATTTCACCGATCCGGCGCCGCAATTCGCCGGGATCGAGCCGAAGCTCATCACCTACACGCGCAACGACGGTGTACAACTGTCCGGCACGATGTATCTGCCGCCGGGTTACGACTCCACCCAGGGACCGCTGCCGTTCCTGTTCTGGGCGTATCCGCGGGAATTCAAGACGGCGGCCGCCGCCGCGCAGGTGCAGGGCTCCGAATACAGATTCGTCAGGCCCGGCGGCTCATCCCACCTGTTTCTGCTGACGCAGGGCTATGGCATTCTCGACGGTCCGTCGATGCCGATCATTGGCGAAGGAGACAGGGAGCCTAACGATACGTATGTCGAGCAGCTCGTCGCCAGCGCCAAGGCCGGGATAGACAAAGTTGTGGAGATGGGCGTTGCCGACCGCGATCGGATAGCCGTCGGCGGACATTCGTACGGCGCCTTCATGGCCGCCAACCTGCTCGCCCATTCCGACCTGTTCAAGGCCGGCATTGCCCGAAGCGGCGCCTACAACCGCACGCTCACGCCGTTCGGATTTCAGCAGGAGGAGCGGCCGTACTGGGAGGCGCCGGAGATCTACCACCGGATGTCGCCGTTCAACTATGCGGACAAGATCAAGGAGCCGATCCTTCTCATTCACGGCCAGGCAGACAACAACTCGGGCACCTTCCCCGTGCAGAGCGATCGCATGTATTCGGCGCTGATGGGCAACGGCGCCACGGTACGCTACATCGAGCTGCCCGCCGAATCACACGGCTACCGGGCTCGCGAAAGCGTGGGACACACGCTGTGGGAGATGGTGACGTGGCTAGATGAGCACGTGAAGGGCGAGAAAACCGCTGCCGTCGTGCCCTAACTCGGGGGGTCGGGGGTCGGGGCGAGGGGGTCGAGGGGGTCAGGTCGGGGATTGGTGCGAAGGAAGTGCGGCGTCGTAGCGATGCCGACTGCGTCGGAATGCTGATGCACGAAACAGCGCGGCGGCGCATCTTCCCCGTAAGGGGGGGGCGCCCGCCGCGCTGTTTTTTTTTCTGCGTCGTCGACCGCCCGCGTTTCAGGCTGAGCCCGATTCGAGCACCGATTTCAGTTCACGCGCCCGCGTCAGGTTGGTCTCCAGCGTCGCTGCCACCCGCGCCAGATGATCGCGAACCTGAACGGTCATCGGCATGCCGAGCGCCTCCCGTACTTCCGAAAGCAGCTCGTCATGCATCGTTATGGAGCGGTCGAGGTACGTACGGTCGAATTGCGCACCGGCGCGCATTCGCAGTTGCTCCAGCGCATCGTGATGCCCCTCCACCGGCGACATATCAGCCAGCTTGGGGCTGGCGTTGATCAAGCGTGCAAGATAAAGGTTCTCGGACCTCAAGGTGCGATGCCGCGTCAGGGCCTCGCTCGCCGTCTCGCGTACTCTCGTATCGCGAGCCTTCGACACCGCCAGTCCGCCGAGCTCGATCATCGCATCATATGTCGTGTCGAGCAGGGCGATCAAATTCTCGTCGGTGAGCGTGACCGCGAGATTCGTCAGCGTCTCCGACGGTAGCGCGGCCACGCCGGCCGCCGTCTCCGAGCTGGCGATTGCACCCTCCTCGTCCGGCATGCAAGCACCGGCGATCCCCAACGCTGCAACCACCGCCAGCGCCACGATGCCTATCGACCCCACTCCGCGCATCGTCCATCCCATTCTGTGCATCGACCATCCCATGATCAGATTCCAACGCAGCTCAATCGAGCCGCTCTTAGAGCGCGTTCGCGCAGGTGATGTGCTGCTCGACCGTCGAACACATGTCCATTAACGCTTGGGGAAGCTCAACCGAGTGCGCTGACTCGATCGCGCGTCAGAAGTTCGCGCGAGTCTTCTCTGCCAATCCTGGAGCTCGTCCACGAATTCCTCGTCTCATTCACGACCATCCTCCTTCTCCTGTAACTCTTTCAGGTCTTGGCTCTGTTCACTGATGAGGCCGCTGTCGACCCAGAGCCACTGGCTCTCAGCTCAGCGGCGGACATTCTGCCGGTGTGCACCGCAGTGAGCGTCCCGAAAATCTACTCGTCGGTGCGCCTCATCCGCCGTCCGCGCCCGTTGCGATTTGTGTATCGATCCCCATCGTGTCTGCATCGTCAGGGATGCGGCCCTTCCCTGGTCACCCATGTCCCAGTCGGCGAGCGCAGCAATGGCCGCGAGCTCCACAGTAGCCTTCACGAGCCTGTTCGGCATCTGAATACGAAACCAGGTGCGCCGCCCGACGACAGGCGTTCGGCCGATAAGTCGCAAGGGCCGTGCTAGCCACCTGCGCCAACGCGTTAGAGTGATGTTTGTCACCATACAAGGTCTGATGCCCTCACGCGGACCGATGGACACAACGATTCCATGGAAATGCGTGCACTCCGCATAGCGCGACCGGGTGATCCCAGCGTCTTGTCGGTGGAAGAGGTCACGCGTCCCACACCAACAGCGCGCGAGATTCTGGTGCGCGTATCCGCCGCCGCGCTCAACCGCGCCGACCTCCTTCAGCGCGCCGGACGCTATCCTGCCCCGCCCGGCGTGCCGCCGGACATCCCCGGACTCGAGTTTGCCGGTACCGTCGCAGAGCTTGGATCGCAGACCAGCCGGTGGCAGGTGGGTGACCGGATCTTTGGCCTGGTGGCCGGTGGAGCGCAGGCGGAGTACCTCGTCACGCACGAGGAGACCATCGCCGCCATTCCCGCCAATATGGGAATGGTCGAAGCGGCCGCGGTGCCCGAGGCTTTCATTACCGCTCACGACGCGCTCATTAGCCAGGCGGGAATGAAGGCGGGGGAGAGGGTGTTGATCTTCGCGGTGGGAAGTGGCGTTGGGCTCGCCGCGGTGCATCTCATCCGCGCTCTCGGCGCGGCAAGCTGGGGCACTACGCGCACGCCGGACAAGCTGCTCCGAGCGCGCACGGAGGGGCTTTGCGATAGTGCCGTGGTGGAGCTGCCGGGGGAGATTCCGCCGCTGGTGGAACATTGGACTGGCGGAGCCGGCATGGACGTAGTGCTCGATCTGGTCGGCGGAGACTACGCCGCGGCCGGCGTGGATTCGCTGGCGCCGCGTGGCCGGCTGATGTGCATCGGTACGATCGCCGGTACGCGCGCATCGCTCGATTTGAGGAGAATTCTCTCCCGGCGCCTTACGATTCGCGGCACGGTGCTTCGGGCGCGGGCGCTCGACGAGAAGATCGCCGTTACAGCGGCGTTCGTGCGCGACGTCGTTCCATTACTGGCGGCCGGTTCCGTGTCACCGGTAGTGGATGGCGTCTATCCTCTGGAGGCCGCCGGAGACGCCCACACGAGGCTCGAGCGGGGCGACGCCATCGGCAAGCTCGTCCTGGCGATCGCTAACGGCGATGCCTAGCGTCGCCGCTCGAGCGGCGCGCCCGACAGCCCCCACGCCGCATTCTGCCTTACGAGCAGCTGAATTACGTATCGCCCGTCGGGAACATCGGCGAATCCCAGCGTCACCGTGCGCGTCAGGCGACCTTCGGATGGCGGCCTCTCCTCCCAGACGATCTGCACCGCTGGGCCCGGCGCCGATAATCCCAGAGCCTGTCCGATTCGCGCGAGAAACCCGCCGCCCTCGGGTGCCAGCGACAGCGTGATCTCCACCGGCACGTCGGGAGCGAGGCGGCTGGCCTCGAAATACACGCCTATCGAATCGGATTTCATGCTCGCCGCCGGCAGAAGCATGCGCGAGATAGCCGCGCCGCGCGACAACGGGTCCGGACCATCGGCGTTTATCAGAAGAGGGTCGGAAATGGCGATTGCCGAAGAGTCGCGAAGCGCCAGTGGCAAGCCCATCCGGACCCGCGCCGCGCGCGGCACCGCACCGCCGGAGACCGCCTCGAGGCTGGCCACGAC
>JBGTNB010000313.1:0-2564 GCA_041743285.1 Gemmatimonadaceae bacterium | reverse complement strand
CAACATGATTGGGCAGCTCGTTTCAGTGCCTATCCTGCAGGGCGATCCGGCTCCCGGCGAACCCATACAGAATCTGTCGCTTCCCTGTGGAAGCTTCACTGCGTTCTGGAACGGCAAGTATCTGAATACGTCGCAAGAGGTCGCCAGCGGCGTCTACTTGTACAAGATCGAGGTCGACGGCAAGGTGTTCGCGAAAAAGATGCTCGTCACGAAGTGAGAAAGACCTCGTTTCGCGAGTGAACGCGGCGCGGGTGCGATGCATTGCCCCCGCGCCGTTCGCATCAGCCCCCTCACCCGCCGCCGTCCGGCTCCTCCGATCCCCCGGTGCTCACCGACGTATCCGTCGCCACCAGCGAGTCGATTCGCAACCAAACTTCGGTCGAGCGCTTGACATCACGGGCCAGAGAGCGAGCCGCAGCCTCCAGCGCCTCCGCCGAAAGGTCTCGCTCTTGCAAGACGCTGTCACGTGCGATCGACTTGGCCGCACTGTCCAGCGCCGTGTTGCGGTCGATCCGGCGAAGCTCTGCCATCGTCAAGACAAATTGCGTTTCACTCACGCCCGCGAGATCGGTGGAACGATTGCACGCCAGAGCGGTGAGGCAGGCGATCATGGCAAGTGCCGGTAGCAATTTGCGCATTGGACGCCGAGTGTATCCCATGAACATCGACCGCGTCAAGCACGCGTGACCTCGATCTTCGTTCCGGGTGCCGACGAAGATGGCGAATCAACCGGTAGCACTTCTTCGTTCAGTGCGCGCGAGGGTGGCCGCTTTCTGGATAGATGGGAGCTACTCGTTACCGCGAGCTACTGGGTCGCGTGGCTGAGCTTCTCGCGCAGAACAGCGATGGGAACCGGCATCGCTCGCGAGTTCGACCAGCTCGGCATGGGCGCGCTCCGACTCATCGTTCCCGCTTCCCTCCTCGTGGGCATCATCACGACGTTTCAGGTGGCGTCGCAGCTCTCGCAGTACGGGGCGCAGTCGCTCAGCGTGCAGGCAATTGGTTGGTTTGCCGCTCGCGAATTGGGACCTGTCGTGGTCGCCTTGCTCGTCGTCACTCGCAGCGCATCGGGAATCGCCGGCGAGCTGGCGACGATGCGCGCAAACGGAGAGATCGACGCGCTGCGTGCAATGGGCCTCAACCCGGTCAAGTATCTGGTTGCACCCAAGCTCGCGGCGCTTCTCATTGCGGTTCCGGGGCTTACCATTCTTGCGGACGCTCTAATCGTTCTTGGCGGGTGGCTGGGAAGCATCGCGATCCTTGACGTCAGTACCAGATTCTACTTCGATCAATTTCGCTCCGCGTTCGAGTTGCGGGATCTGTTCATCGGACTCATCAAGAGCCTATGCTTTGCGTACATGATTGCCCTGATCGCCTGTGATGAAGGACTCAGTGTCGAAGCACACTTGCAGTCGATCGGAACCGCGACGTCGCGCGCCGTTGTGCTTACCGTTCTCGGCGTGCTTGCCGCGGACACCGTAATCAACGCGATGTTCTACTTCATTCCGGTGTTTGCCTGATGATCCCCGTTCTCGAGGTGCGATCTCTAACCGGTCCGGCGAACACTCCGGGAATTTTCGATGTGACGCTCGCATGCCTTCGCGGACGCACCACCGTGGTGCTCGGCCCTATCCACTCCGGAAAGTCTACGGTCATGCGGCATGTGGTCGGCCTCGAGCGCGCTTCGTCCGGGACTGTCATCGTGGACGGAGAGACGTTCGATGCGAGGGGGGAGAGCGAGGATCGTTTGCGGCGCATGCGGACTCGGATAGGCTGCGTCTTTCCTGGCGCGGCGCTCATTTCCAGACTGGGAGCCGTGGAGAACGTAGAGCTCCCCCTCCTCGAGCACACAACCGCCTCCGCTGCCGAAGCTCGCGAGGCGGCTACCTATCTAATGTCCGAAGTGGGCTTGGATATCGATCCGGAACTGGTGCCCGGACAGCTCGATCGCGATGTGCAGCGGCGCGTGGCGCTCGCCCGCGCGCTGGCGCTACGTCCGCCGGTGTTGATGCTCGATGAGCCGACACAGGGCCTCGACGCCCATTCGGCGGCCGAGCTCGACAGGACGCTCGAGCGGTTGCAGGCAGGGCATGGATTCGGCACGCTCATCTTCTCTCATGACCCGCGTTATGCGTTCGGTCGCGCCCATCAGATCTTCGTAATGGCCGGCGGCCGGATCGTAGAGTCCGGATCGCCGGAGTCCGTGCGGAACAGCGCCAGCGAAGTGGTAACACGTCTGCTCGACAGACGAGGGGCGGCATGAAGCGCGGCCAATCGCGGCTCGGGCTGCTCGCGTTCCTGGGAACGACGTTCTTCGTGCTGATCGCCCTCATCGCACTCGCGCGCTATCCAGCGCTCTTCCGTTCGGGCAAGGACTATCGGGTCACATTCAGCGCCGTGCCGGGACTGAATCTCGGCGACGAGGTACGATACGGCGGCTTGCTGGTCGGCAGCATTACCGCGCTCGACCTCGATCCCCGCGATCCCACCCGCGTCGCCGTCCAGATCCGGGTTCGAGATGAAACGCCGGTGCAAACCGATACCAGGGCCGAGATCAATCAGGT
>JBGTNB010000312.1:0-8718 GCA_041743285.1 Gemmatimonadaceae bacterium | reverse complement strand
GTGATACGGCGGTCGAATGCCTTTGCCGCCTCGATCACCTCGGCCAGCGGATACTTGATGTTGATCGGCATCAGTTCCCGGCGCAGTTCATCCGATGGGGCATGGATCGAGATCGCCAGCCTGAACTGCTCCGCTCGATTTGACAGCGCGACGATACCGGGAAGCACTCCAACCGTCGAGACGGTGATGTGCCTGGCGCCGATGCCTATTCCGTGCGGATCGTTGAGAATCGTCAAGGCCGGCGCGACGGCGCGCCAGTTCATCAGAGGCTCACCCATCCCCATGAAGACAATGTTGGTGACACGAACCGGCGGATCGATCAGCGCCATCTCGCGCACCTGGCCGGCGATCTCCCAAACCTCCAGGTTTCGCTGAAAGCCCATGCGCCCGGTGGCGCAGAAGGCGCACTGCAGGGCACATCCGGCCTGCGAGGAGATGCACAGCGTCAGGCGATCATCATCCGGTATCGCCACGGTTTCGATACCCTGGCCGTCGGCCAGCCGAAACAGCATTTTCTGCGTTCCGTCGCTCGATGACACGCGGGTGTGCATTTCCAGACGGGGAAGCGCGAACCGGGACGCCAGCTGATTGCGCAGAGCAGCCGGCAGTTCAGTCATGTCCTGGAAGGAGGCAACCGGCCGCTGCCACAGGCGGGGAAGTACCTGCCGCGTGCGGTAGGCGGGTTCCCCCGCGTCTCGAAAGAAATCGCCGAGCAGCACCTCCACTTCGGACGGTGTATGGTTGAGCAGGTTGAGCTTGGACATCAGCGGAGCCGGGCAGAGAGGGTGAACTGATAGATAGGCTCGAGATCGGCGCCGTTCTCTTCTCGCGCAATCCCCACTGAATATGGCGCGACGTGTACCGTTAGCCCCAGCCGCTGGCGCCATGGCTGCGCCCCGTGAACCAGATCACGGGCGATTCCTCCACGTCCCTCCCAGATTCCATAACGCCCGTGCACGAATACAAACTCCTCGCGCGCCCAGCGAACGATTGCCGACGATGAGTACCCGGCGCGCAATTCGCGCGTGATAGCCGTGCCGGCGAGCCTGATATCCGCCGCCATGTTTATCGCGGTGTACTGCTCGAGTGACTGGCCCGGCCGCCAGAGAAACGTGGCGACGCCAATGGACAGGTCCCGTACAGGCAAATGGTGGGCGAACAGTCCGACGTCGGCACCAACCTCGCCACTCCTGGAGAGATCGAGCTCTCCGCGGCGATACCGCAGCGCCGCCCCCACCGCGAGCGGACCGGCAACGCGGCGGGCCGCCCCGATCGAAATCAGCTGCGTCGCGTACGGTATCTCCGACCCGATGGACTGGGGATCTGTCTCGGTGCGGACGAGGTCGGTTACGGCGGCTCGCGCGAAGGAGGTGGTGAGCACTATCTGACGGGGCAGGCGAACGGCGACCGCCCCCAGCTGTACGGTAACACCTTGCTGCGATGACGTTTGCAGCGCGGAAATCCCTACGTGAAGGGCACCGGTGTCGAGAAGCGCCACCGTGGCTGGATTCCCCAGGCCATCCCCCAGGCCACTCCCCAGCGCAGCAGCCCGATCCATCGTACCAAGGGGAAATCGCAGCAGATCACGCCCCGGAACGGGTTGCGCCAGCAGCGGCGCGGTGAGGAAACTGAATACAAGTACCGGGAAGGTTATACGCCGCATGAAGTTGAGGTTATGAGTGCGTTGGCGGCGCGTCAAGAATCGCTTCCCGCACCCGGACGCGGCAATTACATTGCACCACCTGCATATGCGAAAACCGGAGCGAGCGTGCTGCTCTCAGAGCTGCTGACGACGGCGCGCGTCAAAGTGCCGCTTGGCGGCCGTACGAAAGTCGAAGTCCTTCGGGAACTCGTCGAACTGGTGGCGGCAGAGAACGCTGACGCCGATGTCGAGGCGATCCTCGCGTCGGTAAAGGAGCGTGAGGATGTACTGAGCACCGGTATCGGCGGCGGCATTGCCATTCCGCACGGCAAGACTCCGCAGGTCGATCGCCTGACGCTTGTCGCCGGAGTCGCGTCGGAGGGCATCGAATATGATGCGCTTGACGGCAAGCCCGTACGCCTCTTCTTCCTCCTGGTTGGTCCAGAGAGCGCTTCTGGTGCGCACGTGAAGGCGCTCAGCCGGATCTCTCGCATGCTCCGCCGCGAGGATCTGCGCTCCCAGCTGGCCAACGCCGCGTCCCCCGACGCTTTCGTGGGGGTGATCCGGTCGTCGGAACCCGAGTGAGCGTTCGCCGATGGGGTCCGCCCGCTGTCTGGGCGGCACTGATCCTCGTGCTCACCTCGATCCCCGCACCCGAGCTCGCGCCGATCGGCGCGTTCTCCTTTCCGGGAGCGGACAAGCTGGTGCACGGCGTACTGTACGCAGTACTGGGCGCGCTCGTCGCCCGCGCCGCGCATCCGATGACGGCCCGCGGCACGTTAGGCCCGCTCCTCATCGGCATGGCCGCCTTTGCCGCTGCCGACGAATGGCACCAGCGTTTCATTCCGGGCCGATCGGCCGACGTACGCGACTTCGTAGCCGACTGCGCTGGCGCGCTCGCCGGATTCGCCGCCGCGACCTATATCCTTCGCCGCAAGATTTCCCTGTCGTGACTACGCCATCCTCGTTCGTGACGCGGATGCGGTCGCATCCGTGCGGTGCCCTCCGCACTGAGCACGCCGGAATGCTCGTCAGGCTGGGCGGGTGGGTCCACCGTCGCCGCGATCTCGGTGGACTCGTCTTTCTCGACCTTCGCGACCGCTCAGGTCTAGTGCAGATATCCTGCAACCCCGACAGCGCACCGGCCGAGGCGATGCGGGCCGCAGCATCGGCGAGCGCCGAGACGGTGCTGCTTGTCGAGGGCGAGGTTGTCGCACGGCCGCTTGAAATGCGGAATGCGGAGCTGAGCACGGGGGACGTGGAGATCCGCGCCACCCGCGTCACCATCGTCGGCCCGGCCGCTACGCCGGCCATTCCGATCGCCCGCGGAAAGGGTGAACCGCTGCCCGCTGAAGAGCAACGGCTCCGCTATCGCCATCTCGATCTCCGCCGGCCCGAGCTCCAGCAGAACCTGATCCTCCGGCACAAGCTGATGCAGGAGACCCGCCGGTACTTCGACAAGCTAGGCTTCCTCGAGATTGAAACACCGGTCCTCACCAAGCCAACGCCCGAAGGCGCTCGCGACTTTTTGGTACCGAGCCGCATCCACGCCGGCGAATTCTACGCGCTGCCGCAATCGCCACAGCTCTACAAGCAGCTCCTGATGGTCAGCGGCTACGATCGCTACTTCCAGATCGCCAGGTGCTTCCGGGATGAGGACCTTCGCGCCGACCGGCAGCCGGAGTTCACCCAGATCGATGTCGAAGCGTCGTTCGTCGCCGCCGACGACATTGTGGATCTGACCGAAGGGCTGCTGCAGGCGTTATGGACCGTTGGCGGTGCTTCCATCAGCCCGCCCTTCCGCCGGATGACCTTTGCCGACGCCATGGAGCGGTACGGCACCGACCGCCCCGACCTGCGTTACGGCCTCGAGATCCAGGATGCGACTGCTCTCTTTCGCGACTCGGACTTCGCCATCGCGCGCGCTGCCATCGATCAGGGCGGCCGCGTCCGCGGAATTCGAATTCCGGGCGGCGGCGCGTTTTCACGGAAGCAGGTCGACGAGTTGGAGGCGATCGCCAAAGGCGCGGGCGCCGGCGGCCTGCTCCGCCTCAAGGGCGTGCAGGGAGCACTGGAAGGTCCGGTGGCAAAGTTCGTTGCCGCAGAGGCGGCGGACGCGCTCGGACTGCAGGACGGTGACCTGTGCCTCATGGTCGCCGCTCCCGACCGCGTTTCCTCACCCGCACTCGATCGCGTGAGGCAGGAAGTGGCGCGCCGGCTCGGCCTCGTCGACCCGCGGGCCAACGAGTTCCTCTGGGTTACCGACTTCCCGGCATTCGAGCGCGACGCCGACAACGGCAATCTCACCTTCGTGCATCATCCGTTCACCGCCCCGCACCCGGACGACGTTAGGCTCCTGGACACGGCGCCGGAACAGGCGCGGGCGCTGGCCTACGACGTGGTACTCAACGGCCTGGAACTCGGCGGCGGCAGCATCCGCATCAGCGATCCGCGGCTCCAGGAGCGCGTGTTCAACCTGCTCGGTCTGGATGCCGAGACCGCTGAGTCGCGATTCTCATTCCTTCTCGAGGGGCTGCGCGCCGGCGCCCCGCCCCACGGCGGGATTGCGTTAGGCATGGACCGCATCGCCATGCTGCTCGCGGGCGCCACGTCGTTGCGCGACGTGATTGCGTTTCCCAAGACGACTGCCGCGCGAGCGCTGTTCGAGGGAGCGCCAACGGTGGTCTCCGATCGTGATCTGCGCGAGCTGCACATCGCCGTTCGTGAGGAGGCTATATCGTGACCGAAGAACTGATCGCGCACCGCATCTCGACGGAGGGGGCGGATCTGCTGACGCTGGCCGGGGTGAACGACGCCAACCTGGTCGAGCTGGCGCGCCTGACGGGGGTAAAAGTCGCCCTGCGCGGTGACGCGCTCACGCTGAGTGGATCGGCGGAAGAGGTGGAGCGCGCCAGCGCGGTGGCGCAACGGATGGTCGATGCGGCGCGCCAACGGCGCGGCATCACGCCTGACGATGTTCTCCGGATGAGCGAGGAGGGTCCGCTCGATGGGGACGGGGCGGGCTCCGGAGCGCCCCGCATCGCGCTTCCCGGCGTGCGGCGAGTCATTCAGCCGAAAACCGCCGGACAGGCGAGCTACATGAAGCTGATCACCGAGCATGACATCGTGATCGGAATCGGTCCGGCCGGCACCGGAAAGACGTATCTCGCCGTCGCCGCCGCGGTAGATGCGCTGATGCGTAAACGCGTGCGCCGGATCGTGCTCGCTCGTCCCGCGGTCGAGGCCGGCGAAAGCCTCGGCTTTCTACCTGGCGACATGCAGGCCAAGGTGGACCCGTACTTGCGGCCCCTCTACGATGCGCTCGACGATATGATGCCTCAGGAGCGCGTACAGAAGGCTCTGGAAACACGTGTAATCGAGATCGCGCCGCTGGCGTACATGCGCGGCCGGACCCTCTCCGATGCCTTCGTCATTCTGGATGAAGCGCAGAATGCGACTAACGCCCAGATGAAGATGTTCCTCACCCGACTGGGAGTGAATTCGAAGGCGGTGATCACCGGTGACAAAACGCAGATCGATCTGCCTGCCCGGGAACAGTCTGGGCTGATTCAGATCGAACGTATTCTGTCGGATATCGAAGGCATCGCGTTCCACTACCTGCAGGAGTCGGACGTCGTTCGGCACCGGCTGGTGCGCGACATCGTGCGGGCATACGCCGCGGATTCGAGCGCATGACGAGCAGCGATTCGCGCCCGCAGCACGAGCGAGTGGTGCCAACGCTCGATCCGCCACCACGCGGCATGGCCTTTCATGCGCGCCGCGCAATGTTCGTCGTCGGACTGGCGATCGCGACCTACATACTGTTTCCCGCCTCGCCAGCCGTGGATGTACCGATCTTCGAAGTCGGTTCGGTGGCGAACCAGGACGTGATCGCGCCATTTGCGTTCATGGTCCCCAAATCCAGCGCGGATCTGGCCAAGGAGCGCGAAGAGCTGGCGCGTTCGGTGAAACCCATCTTCACCTATTCGTCGGCCGCACGAGACAGCGCACTCGCCGCTCTCAACGATTTCATGACAGCCGTTGGCCGCGCCGCCGACGGGGCCTCGTCGCCTCGTGAGGAGGTCGAAGCGGTGCAGCGCGCTGCAGCCGCGCGCGGCATAACGCTGTCGCCAGCCGAGGCCGAGTTTCTCGCTGACAGCCGCCGGCGAGCGGCAATGCGGGAAGGCATACGGCTTGTCTACACTCGCTGGCTTGCCGCCGGAGTGACCTCATCGAGCGCCCTCGATGATGTGGCCGGCGAAGTGATTCTTCGCCGGGGCGGGGAAGAGCGAAGCATGCTTTCCGACAGCCTGCTGACGTTCGGAACGCTCCTCTCGCGCGCGCGGCTGGTGCACCCGGCTCCCGATTCGTCGGTGGGCGACGCGCTTTACATCAAGCTGCTCGGTGCGTTCTTCAGAGCTACCGTCACCTCTGACCGGGTGGCAACGGAGCGGCGCCGGCAGGAGCTCCGCAACTCGGTCGACATTACGCGCTACACAGTGCGGGCCGGCGAACGAATCATCGGCGAGCACGAAGTGGTGGGCCGCGAGGAGCACGACAAGCTGCGTGCGCTGCATGACGCGATTCAGACGCGTACCGGCGGTGAGCGCTCAGTTGCCCGCATCGCCGGCACCATTCTGTACAACGCTCTCGTGCTGCTGATCTTCGGCGCAACGATCGGGCTGTTTCGGCCGGCGTTGTACGAATCGATGCGCTGGCTCGCAATGTTTGCCGCGGCGTTTCTTCTCGTCCTCGGCGGTGCCGCTATCGTGGCGCACATTCCACCGGTTCGACCCGAACTGATTCCCATTGCCCTCGCCGCGATCATTCTGAGCATTCTGTTCGACCCACGCATCAGCATGATTGCGGCGATGATTCTCGCTGTGCTGATCGGCGGACAATCGGTGTTCCGCGGCACTAACGCGCTGTTCATCAGTCTCATCGTGGGGGCGGCCGCCGCGATATCGGTACGCGTAATCCGCCGGCGCGACCAGGCATACTATTCGATCCTTGCCATTGCCGGCGCCTATCTATTGGCCGCGATGGCGATCGGCCTTACGCTCGATTGGTCACCGCGGGCGATTGGAAGCAGCGCACTCTGGGGAAGCGTGAACGCGGTGGTATCGGTGTCACTCGCCATGGTACTGCTGCCGCTGGCCGAAAAGTTGACCGGCATCACGACGGATCTTACCCTGCTCGAGTACTCCGATCTCAATCGGAAGCTGCTGCGTCGGCTCATGATCGAGGCGCCGGGCACATACGCGCACACGATGCGCGTGGCGAACCTGGTCGAGGCCGCATGCCACGCGATAGGAGCCAATGGGCTTCTCGGACGGGTCGGTACCTACTACCACGACATCGGAAAGCTCAAGAAGCCGCAGTACTTCGTGGAGAACCAGGCGAGGGGGGCCAATCCTCACGACAAGCTCAAGCCCACAATGAGCGCGTCGATAATTCGCAACCATGTCCGCGAAGGGATGGAACTGGCCGCTGAGCACAAGCTGCCGCGGGCGATTTCCTCATTCATCACTGAGCATCACGGCACCGGTCCCATCGCCTACTTTCTCGACAAGGCGCGCGAGCGTGACGAGGCGGCGCCTAACCCGAGCGACTTTCAGTATCCAGGGCCGATTCCCCAGAGTGCCGAGACGGCAATCCTGATGCTGGCCGACGGCGTGGAGGCTGCAACCAGGGTGCTGCAGGATGCCAGCGCCCACGCTATCCGCGAGGTCGTGGAGCACATATTCGCGCAGCGAATCGAGCAGGGACAACTCCGTGCCACTCCGCTCACGCTGCTCCAGCTCGATGAGATCAAGGAGCAATTTGTGCGGGTCCTGATCGGCATGCATCACACGCGGATCGACTATCCGACTTCCAGCGGTGGCATCACATCGGAGTTCGCGCGCGTATGAGCCTGGCCGTCGATGTCTCCCTCGATGGCGTCCGTACGCCGCTCGCGCGCGCGCGAGTCGTGGCAGTAGCGCAGCGGGTGCTGCGCGCGGAGGGCGTACGACAGGCGATGCTGTCGATCACGTTTGTCACGCGTCAGGCTATCGCCCGGCTGAATGCGCGCCACCTCGGAGCTCGCGGCGCCACCGATGTGATCGCGTTCGGCTTCGAGCGTGCTGGATCGGACGGCCCGGTGGTCGGCGACGTATACATCGCGCCAGAGGTTGCCAGGGCGAACGCCCGGCAGCGTTCGCATGGGGTTCGCACCGAGGTTGCCCGGCTGGTCATTCACGGCGTGCTGCATGTGCTGGGATACGATCACCCAACCGATGACCGGCGGGAAGATTCTGCAATGTGGCAGCGCCAGGAAGCGCTGCTCCGCAGCGCGCAGCGGGCTGGCGCGGCGTGACCATCCCCGCAATCGTGCTCGCCCTCGTCGTGGGGGCGCTCTCCGCTTTATGCGCCGCGGTCGATGCCGCGATGCTCGCTGTCGAAGATGACGAACTGGCCGCCGACCCGGTACTCGCCGGCCAACTGGTCAGACGCGACCGGATCCACCGGTCATTGACGGTCGCAAGATTCATCGGTGTGCCGCTTGCGGCGGCCCTTGCGGCCCAGGGGGCAGGCCTGGCGACGAAGACGCCGTTCGTCGCCCTTGTAATGGGGATCGGCATCGCGCTGGCAGTACTCCTGCTGGCCGAGCTCACGCCGCGAACGTTAGGTGAGGTCGGTGGCCGCAGCGTGATCACACGCGTGCTACCGCTTCTCCGGCCGATCGCCCTCGCATTGACCCCGATCGCCGCCGCCTCGGTGGAGGCCGAGCGCAGGCTTCGCGCCATCGCCACGCCTAAACCCCGCGACGATCCCGAACGGGAGCGCGAAACGGCCTCTCCCGCTCCGCCGGACCCGCGGCGCGCAGCGACCGCCCCCGAACCCGGGTGGTTCTCGCTCGGTGAAACGGAAGTGCAAAGCGTTATGGTGCCCAGGATCGACATCATCGGCATCGAACGTGAAACACCCTGGTCGGAGGTTCGGGACCGCGTTCGGAGCGCTGAGCATTCGCGACTTCCGGTTTTCCGGGACACGATCGACCACGTAACCGGAATTCTCTACGCCAAGGATCTGCT